>CAYVPL010000054.1:0-12442 GCA_964453755.1 uncultured Planctomycetales bacterium | reverse complement strand
CCTACACCTTGGAGGAGGTCGGCCGCATCTTCCGCGTCACGCGCGAGCGCGTGCGCCAGATCGAGGCCAAGGCCATCCGGAAGCTGCAGCACCCGATTCGCGCGCGCAAACTCTCCGGCTTCCTGGAAGGCTTGTCCTAAAGGCTACGCACGGTGATGATGGGAGGCGTGGAGCAACAGCTCGCGCGCCTCGTGCAGGCCCAGAAGTTCGAGGAGCGCCTCGTCGTGCTCCGACGGCGCGCCGAGGGCCTGCCGGTGGAGTTCTCTGAGCGCAGCGCCCAGGTGAGCGCCCTGGCCGCCGAGGCCGACCAGGCGGAGGGCGAGCGCAAGATCGCCCTCACGCGCGCGCAGGATTTGGAGAACGACGTGCGCCAGCGCGAAGCGCGCGTCGCCAAGCTGGAGAAGCAGGCGCTCGAATCGCGCGATCCGTCCTCGCTGCGCGTGGCGCAGCACGAAGCCGCCGAGCTGCGGGCGCACAACGCCACCGCCCAGGACCAAGCGCTGACGCTCCTGGACCAAGCCGAGCAACTGCAACGCAAGCGCGACGAGTTGCGCCTGCGCCTGGCGGCTGCGCGCGAGGATCTCGCCCGCTTCGGCGCGATGGTCGAAGCCGACGCCACCAGCCTGGCCGCCGAAATCGCGGCGCTGGCCGCCAAGCGCGACGCTGCGCTGGCGGAAGTGGACGCCGGCGTGCGAGATCATTTTCACGCCCTCGCCAAGCGCAATCCCGGGCGCGTCGTGGCGCCGCTCAAAGGCGACTCCTGCGGCGGCTGCGGCACGCGCCTGACGCCGAACGACGCGGTGCGGGTGCGCAGCAAGAGCGCTGCCAGCCGCTGCCCGTCCTGCGTGCGACTCCTGGTCTGTCAGGAGATCTGGGCCGCCGCCGAAGAAGGCGCCGCCGGGGCCTGAGCCCGGCGCCGGTCCGCCGCAGCCTTCCTCCGTACACTGACGGGCGATGCTGCTGCACGCCGCCCTGCTGTTTGCTTCCTGCTCCCAGGATCCGCTCGCCGGCCAACTGCCGAAGCAGGATCTCGGAGTCGAGGCCTTCCTGGCCGCCCATCCGGACTACGACGGCCGCGGCATCCGCGTGGCGGTGCTGGATACCGGCGTGGACCCCGGCCATCCGTTCCTGCAACAGACGCCTTCCGGGAAGCGCAAGATCGTGGATTGGTTCGACGCCACCTCGGACGGGCGGCTCGACACCTCCGTGACGGCTCAGGCCTCGAACGGCAGTTTGATCGGACTGACCGGACGGCGCCTGCGCCTGGGCGCGCACGCCGCGCCGAACCGCGAGTTCCATCTCGGCCGCATCGGCCTCGAGTTCCTGCCCGAGGATCTGCAGCACCGGGTGCTCGAGCAGCGCGAGGAGCGCTGGCGCGACGGCCGCCGCGCCTGGCGCGAAGCCGAGGAGCGGCGCGAGGCCAGCCGCGTCGTGCCGGTGGGCGACGAGGCGCGCCGCGCCGAGGAAGCCTGGAATTGGGAAGAGTTTCGCGACCGCGGTCCGGCCTGGGATCTGGTGCTGTGGCAGGAGACTTCCGGCTGGAAGGTCGTCGTGGATCAGGACGAAGACGGCGACCTCGGCGAAGAGCGCGCCTTGCGACCTTATCGCGCCAGCGGCGACTGGGCCGTGTTGGGCGACGAGACCTTGCTGAACTACGCGGTGGACGTGGAAGACGAGGGCCGGCGCGCGGTGCTTTTCTTCGACGCCAACGGCCACGGCACGCACGTCGCCGGCATCATCGGCTCCTGGGAGGGGCCGGGCGGCCGCCTGAACGGGCTTGCGCCCGGAGTCGAGATCGTCGCCATCAAGATCGGCGACGGCAAGTACGGAGGATCGACCAGCGGCTTCGCCATCGCCAAAGGCCTGGACTACGCGGTGCAAGCCGGTTGTCAGGTGGCCAACATGTCCTTCGGCGGTCCGTCCTTCTTCGCCGACGGCCGCGAGCCGGAGGCCGTCGCGGTGGAGGAGGCGGCGAAGCGCGGCCTGTTTCTGGTCTGCTCGGCCGGCAACGAAGGTCCGGCGCTGAGCACCGTTGGCTCGCCCGCCACGGTGCCCCACGCTCTGGCGGTCGCCGCCGCGGTCTGGCCGGACACGCAGCGCGCCAACTACGCCAGCCTCGATCCGGCGGCAGCCGTGCTCTTTGACTTTTCCTCGCGCGGCCCGCTGCCGACGGGCGCGCTGGGCGTGGACTTCACCGCGCCGGGCGCGGCCCTCAGCCCGCTGCCCTCCTGGACCCTGAACCTCGGCGAGAATTTCAACGGCACGTCCATGGCCTCGCCGCAGATGGCCGCCTGCGTGGCTCTGCTGCGCTGCGCCGCCCAAGCTGAAGGCCTGCCGCAGGAGTGGGCGCGGCTCTATCGCGCATTGCGCCTGAGCGCTCAGCCGCTGGCGGGTTTCACCTGGGTGGACTCCGGCCACGGCGCCATCCGATTGGAAGAGGCCTTGCAGGCGCTGCGCATTCTGGCCGAGGATTCCGGCGCGGCCCAGGAGTACGAGGTCGCGGTCGAGAACGAGTTCGGCGCCGGCCAGGGCATCTACGAGCGCCGCGCCCGCGACGGCGGCAGCTTCGACCGCGCAGTCCGCGTCGCGCCGCGCTTCGCCGACGACGCGCTGAACGCCGAGAAGGCGGCCTACCTGCACAGTTTCCGCCTGGTGAGCGAGGCGCCGTGGGTGGAAGTGCCGGATGCGCTGTATCTCAATGCCACCGGCAAATCCTTCACGGTGCGCGTGCGCACCGAAGGCCTCGAACCCGGCCTGCACAGCACCCGCATCCTGCTGCACGACGTGGACGCGCCGGCGCAGGTCGGCGCCGATCTCATCGTGCCGGTCACGGTGGTGCTGGCCGAGCAGCCCGACGCGGAAGCGCGCTTCCAGCGCAGCGTGTTCCTCGATCCGGGCGGCCTCGAGCGCATTTTCCTGGCCGTGCCCTACGGCGCGCGCTCGGCGCACGTCGAGATCCGCCAGGACGGCCCGGGCCGCAACGAACTGCGCGTGGGCGCGGGCACCGTCAGCGGCTTCTTCTACGCCGGCGACCGCCAAGCGCGCGGCCGCCACGTGTTGGAAGACGGCGGCATCGCGGCCTTCGATGCGCCGGTCGAGGCCGGCACGGTGTGGGAGCTGGCCATCGCCGGGCGCTGGTCGTCGAACCAGTCCGCGGCGTACGCCGTGACCGTGCGCTTCGACGGATTGGTGCCGCAGCATGAACTGCTGACGATTCCGGCCGGCCAGGACACGGCTTACCTGGCCCTGAAGTCGCCGCTGCGCGACCTCGCCTGCGAACTCACGGCTTCCGTGGAAGGCGTGGCGATCCCGATCCTCGCCGCGCCGCAGGTGCGCCCGGATCCGCTGCATCCCGTGGTGTTCGAGGACCTGGGCATGTTCCAGGCCGTCGTCGAGCAGCCGATCGAAGTGCCGGAGGGCGGCGCGGCCGCCTCGCTGCACCTGCGCCACTCGATCCAGAGCACCGAGATCCGCGAGGACCTGATGGTCGAAGTGCTCGACGCCGAAGGCGCGATCGTGGCGCGCAAGATCGCCTACGAGATCGCCACCGATCTGGGCCAGCTCGACGCCGGCTCCTATCTGCTGCGCATCACCTATCCGTCGCTGGGGCGCAGCGCGCTCGAGGCGCGCTACGCCGGCGCCGAACTGCGCCTGGCCACCGGCGGCGGCAAGCTGCGGCTCTTCACCTCCATCGCGGACGCCTTGCACGACGAGAACGCCAGCGCGCGCCTGAATCTCCTGCAAGGCGGCGCGCGCAGCGTCTTCGGGCGGCTCCCGACTCTGGCCGAGGTGGACGACGGCCGCAGTTACTACGGCAGCCTCACGGTGAAATCCGGCGGCGCGACCCATCTGACGATTCCGCTGCGCGTCGAGCGTCCGCGCAGCGGAGTGCGCGAAACGCCGGCCGGCCCGGAGCCGAGCACTCCCGGCGAGGCCGAGAAGGAGTTTCTGACCAAGCGCGACGATCCGGCGGCAACGCCGGCCGCCCGCGTTGCCGCGGCGCGCGCCTGGTCCGAGGCGGAGCCGCGCGCCGCCAGCGCGGCGCTGGCGGTGTTGACGAGCCTGCACGAGGCCGGCCTGGACGGCGCCGCGCGCAGCGAGGCGCGCGACTTCCTGCGCCGTTTCCCGCGCCGCTCGGGTGAACTGCTGGCCGAGGCCGCGCGCTGGAGCGAATGAATCCGCCGGCGCGCCTCGCGCTGTGCGGCAACGTGTTCCCGGCGTCCAGCGCCGCGGAACTGCAGGCATCCGTGAGCGGTCCGGCGCGCGCCTGGGCGGAGGCCGTGCGCGCGGGCCGAGGCCCGGGAGTCCTGGGCTTCGGCATCTATCTCTCGGCGGCCGGCGCCGCCGAGTTGCGCGCGGATGCGGCGGCGCGCGCCGCGCTTGCCGCCGCGCTCGCCGACTCCGGGCTCGAAGTGTGGACCGCGAACGCCTTTCCCTACGGCGGCTTCCACGACGCTCAAGTCAAAGAGCGCGCCTTCCTGCCCGACTGGAGCAGCGCGGAGCGTCTGCGCTACACGGTGGACGCGGCCGAAGTGCTGGCCCTCCTGGCGCCGCCCGGCGCGACTCTCTCACTTTCCACCTGTCCGCTCGGCTACGGGCCGGCGACGCTGCGTTCCGCCACCGCGCGCGACCATCTGCTGCGCGCGCGCGACGCGCTGGACGATTTGAGCCGCCGCCGCCAGGCGCCGGTGCGGCTCGCGCTCGAGCCGGAGCCCGACGGCGCCTTCGAGCGCGCGGACGCCTTGTGTCTGTGGCTGGCCAGCCTCGAATCCGATCGGCCCGCCTCCGACCGCCGCCTGGCCCTCTGCTGGGACCTTTGTCACGCCGCCGTGGTGGGAGAGACGATGCCCGAGGTGCTCGAAGCCCTCGCCGCCAGCGGCACGCCGCTCGGCAAGGTGCAGGTTTCCGCCGCGCTCGCGCGCGCCGGCGCGGTCAGTCCGCCGGCCCTGGCCCGCCTGCAGGATTTTGCGTGCGATCCCTACCTGCATCAGGTGCGCGCGCGCGACGCGCAGGGCGCCGACCTCGCCTGGCCCGATCTCCCGGCGTTCCTCGCGGATGCCGGCGCGGCCAACGCGCGCGATCTGCGCATCCACTGCCACGTCCCGATCCACCATCCCGACTTCGGCGGCGGCTTCACCGGCACGCCGTGGCGGGAGGCCGTCGCCGCCTTGGCCCGGCGCGGCGGCGATTTCGAAATCGAGACCTACACCCTGCCGGTCCTGCCGTCCTCGGTGCGCGCCGGCGCTGCGGTGCCCGAACTGCTCGCGCAGGAGTACCTGGCCTGCCGGAGCGCGGGGCTCCTTGACGCTTCCTGAGGCAGTTTCTATCCTTTCCGGCCCGATGCCGCGCGCCCGGCATCGACGGCCCCATCGTCTAGAGGCCTAGGACACCAGGTTTTCATCCTGGCAACTGGGGTTCGAATCCCCATGGGGTCACCAAGCAGCGCTCGCCGGACGAACCCGGCGGGCGCCTTTCTTGGCCGCGGGCTCGCCGCCGAGCGGATGCGCCTGCGCGTAGAGTTTGCGCAGGTGCGCCAGCGACACGTGGGTGTAGATCTGCGTCGTGCCCAGACTGGCGTGGCCCAGCAGTTCCTGCACCGTGCGCAGATCGGCGCCGCGGTGCAGCAGGTGGGTGGCGAAGGAATGCCGCAAGGTGTGCGGCGAGCACGGCCGCGTGATGCCGGCCCGCAACAGGCATCGGCGCAAGATCCGGCGCACCGAGCGGTCGGTCAGCCGGCCGCCGGCAGGGTTGAGGAGCAGCGGTCCGCGGTCGAGCCCGCGATTCGTCTTCGCCGCCAGCCAGCGTCGCACCGCCTCCTGAGCCGGCTTGCCGACCATGCCCAGGCGCTCCTTGCGGCCTTTGCCGCGCAGTCGCGCCAGGCCGCGCCGGAGGTCGAGATCGTCCTCGTCGAGCGCAACCAGCTCCGACACGCGGCAGCCGGTGGAATACAGTAGTTCCAGCAGGGCCCGGTCGCGGTGCTCTTCCGCGTCGTCCGCTGCGGGCGCCGACAACAAGCGTTGCACTTCCTCCTCCTCCAGATAGCGCGGCAGCTTGCGGCCGCGCCGCGGCGCGCGCAGCGCGGCGGCCGGGTTGCGGTCGATCATGCCGCGCAATTCGAGGAAGCCGAAGAAGCTGCGCAGGCTCGACAGATGCCGCTGCAGCGAGGCGGGGGCGAGGCCGGCCTCGGCCATCCCCGCCAAGTGCAAGCGCAGGCGCGCCGGCGTGATGTCCGCGGCGCTGGCCGGAGGATTTTCCTCCAGCGACTGGAGCAGGCGCTTCAGATCCACCTCGTAGGCGCGCAAGGTGTGCGCGCTCGCCTGCCGCACTTCGCGCAAGTGCCGCAGGAAGTCCTGCATCAGAGCCGGAACTGAGGCATCCATGCGCGCAGCATCCTACGATTCGAAGGCGCGCGAGTTCCAGGCGCGGCTGCTGGGCGCCGAAGATCGGGCCGGCTCGCCGCTCGACCTGCTGCGCGCTCTGCCCGCCGGCTGCCGCCCGGTTCTGCTGCACGGCGCTTCCGGCGGCGCCAGCCTGCTGGCCTGGAATCCGGATCGGGTGCTCGAGGGGCGCATGCGCCCTGCGGAGTCGTCCGGCGCGGACCTGCCGCGCGCGCGGCCCTGGCCGCTGGCCGCGGAGAATCCGGCGCAAGAACTCGAGCAGGCGTGGCAGGGCGAGAATTGGGAAGCGTTTGGAGCGGGCGCGGACTTGGGGCCGGCCTGGATCGGCTGGTTCGGCTGGGCCTGCGCGCACGCGGTCGAGCGCTGGCCCTGGCGGCCCGGCGGAAGTCAGGAACTCCCCGATTGGAGTTTCGCTCGCTATCGCACGGCGGTGCGCTGCGAAGAGGACGGCCGCGCGATCCTGCTGCATGCCGGTCCGCCGGATGGCGCGCGCGATGCCGCCCTCGCCGCCGAGTTCGCCGACTTGTGCCGGCGCGCCCGCGCGCTGCCGCCGGCGCGCGAGGCGGCGCCGCTGCTCGAGCCGCGCGACGACGGCCGATCCTTTCGCGCCGCGGTCGCGCGGCTGCGCGCCGGGATCGGCGCCGGTGACGTCTATCAGGCCAACCTCAGCCACGAGTTGAGCGCGCCCTTCGCCGGCGACCCGCGCGCGCTTTTCGCCAGTCTGTCCGCGCGGCAGCCGACGCGCATGAGTTCTTACTGGGAAGACGCGGCCGGCCGCGCGCTGCTCTCTCATTCGCCGGAGCGCTTCCTGCGCGTGGAGGGAAGTCGGCTGGAGACGCGGCCGATCAAGGGCACGAGCGCGCGGCACAGCGGAGCAGAAGAGGACGCGGCGGCCGCGCGCGCGCTGGAGGATTCCGCGAAGGAGCGGGCCGAGTTGGCGATGATCGTGGACATGGCGCGCAACGATCTGGGCCGCATCGCCCGCGCCGGCGCGGTCGAAGTGGCGAGCGCGGGCGAGGTGGAAACCTTTCCGACCTTGCATCACCGCACGGCGACGGTGCGGGCGCGCTGGGATCCGCGGCTGGGCTTCGCGCGCCTGTGGGGCGCCGCTTTCCCGCCCGCTTCGGTTTCGGGCGCGCCCAAGGTGCGCGCTCTGCAGGCCATCGCCGAACTCGAGGACGGCGACCGCGGTCCGTACTGCGGGGCGCTGGGCTGGTGGCGTCCCGGGCCGGAGCCCGGCGGCGATTTCGCCGTCCTGATTCGCACCGCCGTGGCCGCCGGCGGCCGCCTCAGCCTGCGCGTCGGCGCCGGCGTCGTGTGGGATTCGGAGCCGGAGCGCGAGTGGCAGGAGACTCTGCTCAAGGCCCGCTATCTGCAGGCGGCGGACTCCGGCGCGCACTAATCTAGGCGCGTGCGACCGCTGCAAGACCCCACCGAGATCGTGGTGCTGGACGGCGTCCGGCAGCCGAGCGAAGGCGCGGTGCTGCCGGCCGGCTGGCCCGGCGTGCTGCGCGGCGAAGGGATCTTCGAAGCCTTTCGCGTGGACGCCGGGGAGCCGACGCCGCTGATCGCGCGGCACGCCGCCCGCTTGCAGAATTCGGCGCGTCTTTGTCAATTTGACCTCGCCGGCGGCGGCCTGCTCGAAGCGCTGCCGGAAATCCTTCCCCATCTGGCCGCCACCGTCTCCTGGCGCCTGCGCTACACCGTGCTGCGCAAGCCCGACTTCAGCCTGGCCCGGCTCTGGACCGTCGGGCGCGCGCCGCCGCAGCCCGCGACCATGAATCTGGCGCTGGCGGAGACGCGCGTGGATCCGCACTGCCCGATCGCGGGCGCCAAGACCGACTCGCGCATGGCCTATCAACTGGCGCGGCATCGGGCTCGCGCCGCCGGCGCCGACGAGGCCATTCTGCGCACCATCCACGGGGACTTGGCGGAAGGCACCGCCACCAACTTGCTGCTGGTGCTGGGCGGGGCCGTGCACACTCCGGGCCTCGATCGCGGCATCCTGGGCGGCGTGACGCGCGGCGCCATCCTGGCGGGCTGCCGGGAAGTGGGGATTCCGGTCTTCGAGCGCGAGCTGGAGACCGGCGACCTGGCGGCCGCCGACGAGGTTTACGTGACGAGCGCCGTGATTGGGGTCGTTCCAGCGACTAGAATCATGGGGATCAGGGACGACCTGCCGGGTCCGACCGGGGCGATGCTCGCGGAAGTGCGCAGCGCCTATCAGGCCGGGCGTGAACGCAGCGCTCCGTTCCGCAGTTCGCGGCCATGAAACAACTCTCGCACCTTTTGTTCGGCATCCTGCTGACGACGGCCTTCGCGGCCCCGGTTGCCCGCGGCCAGGGCGAAGACCTCAAGGAGCAGTTCGCCAAGTACGAGACCATCCTGAAGGGCAAGGGCGGCGAGGCCGACGCGATCGCGCTGATCGATTCGTTCACCTCGCGCTACAAGGCCAACGCCGCGCGCATCGAAGGCATTCAGGACGACCTCGAGTTGAAGCAGGGCGACCTGAAGAAACTGGCCGAGGATCTGAAGTCGCTGCAGAAGGAGCAGGAGCAACTCGCCGACGCGGTGTACACCTGCTTCGTCCACGGCAAGCGCAAGGACATCAACCAGCCGAATCTCGACATGTGGAAGGCCGGCGCCTTCGCGCTCGGTCAGATGGGCAAGGGCGGCGCCACGCGGCTGTGGAAGATCTTCGAGGACAAGAAGTTCAAGAAGGAGGTCGACTTCCTCGGCACCGTCCTCGAGCAGATCGGCTCGACCGACGACTGGTCCTCGGCCGAGATGCTCGCCGACCTGCTCGATCACCACGAGTACCACTACATCGCCAAGGCCGCCGACGCGCTGGCCTTGTTCAACGATGCCCCGGGCCCGGTGCGCCGCGACGTGGTCGAAAAAATGGTGAAGCTCTACGCCCAGTACAGCGAGGACGCGGAGAGCGACCAGCAGGATCAGGAGAAGCAGGAGAAGTTCCGCAAGACTTCCGGCTCGCTCGCCAAGGCGCTCGAGGCGCTCACGGGCACGCAGCAGCGCACGCCGACCGACTGGAACACCTGGTTCAACAATCACAAGACGGACAAAGAAGTCTGGGGCGAATGAGTCCCGCCGCTCGCGGCCTGTGCGCCGCCGGGCCCCTGCTTCTGAGTTGGGCGGCCTGCGCTCCGGCCGCCTCGCAGGCGGCGCCGGGCCTGGGTGGCCAGCCGGTCACGACTCTCGCCTGGGTTGGCGAGGACGCGGCGCGCGGGCTCAAGGTGGTGGTCGAGGCGCTGCCGGACGCCGCCGAACCGGAGGCCGCCGTGCTGTCCACCGAGGCGCCGCTGCTGCGCGCGTTGGCCTTGCGCGACGACGAGGGCATCCTGCAAGTGCACGGCTTCGGCGCCGCCGCGCAGGGCGAGCTGGCTGCCCTGACCTGGCCCGACGGATCGCGCATGGAGCCGGCGCGGCCGCGGGAAGATGCGGACGCGCGCGCGCGTCTGCTCTACGAGGCGGCGGGGGCGGGAGGCGCCCACGCCATGCCGGATTCCATGCCCGCTGCGCGCCGCGATCACTTGGTTGTCGGACGCATCCGCGCCGACGCGGAGGCCGTCCTGACTTGGTCGGGCGCCGCCGGAAGTCTGCGGCTGGCGCCGCGACGCTGGACCGCGGCCGAACGCCTGGCTGTCCTCACCTCGACGGCGCCGGCGCCCGCGGAGTCCTCGCATCCCGAAGCCGCGCATGACTGAGCAATTGCCGATGCCGCTGCCGCCGCCTGAGCCGGCGCCGGGGCCGCAAGATTTGGAAGCAGCGGCCGCGCCGGCCTCCGGTTCTCTGGTGCGCCTGCGCGACGTGCAAGCGCTCAATCGCTCCTTCCGCCGTCTGGCGGAGGTGCAGGAGGCGCTGCTGCGTCAGATGCAGGAGCTGGAGCAGGAGCGGCGGCGCCAGCGCGCCTGGATGGCGCCCGCCCTGGCGGCGGGGGGCCTCGTCCTGGGCTTGGGATTGGCCGCTCTCGCCGCGGTGTGGTGGCGGCAGGACCGGCCGGCGGAGCGGATCGAGGCGCAGGCGCCGGTCGTGCACGTCGAACCGACTCCGGTCACGATCCAGGTGCCGGAGGATCCGGCGCTGCGCGAAGCCGCCAGCATGGTGCAGGAGCAGGTCGCGGCTTTGCGCAGCGATCAGCTCGCCTACCGCTCGCAGTTGGCCGACTTGACGGAGCGCCTGCTCGACTCCGAGCAGGAGAAGATTGACATTCTCAAGCAGATGGCGGCCCAGCCGCCGCCGGCGCCCGCCGCCGCCGCCGCGCCGGCCGCCCCTGCGCCGCAACTGCAGGTGCCGAACGCCGAAGTATCCGTCGCAGCCGATCCCTGGGTCGGGGTGGTGAACGGCCTGCTGGCAGTGGACGGCTACTCCCATCTGCGCTTCCAGGAGGCGACGCGCGTGCCGGGAGCGGCGCGGTTGGAGGACGTGGTGCTGCTGGATTGGAAGCCCGACGGGCTGCTGGCGGCGGCGATCCGCGCCCGCCGCGTCGAGTTCGAGCTGCATCGCATGACGGGCAACTTGGTGCTGCGCTTCTTCGACGGCTCGCGGGCCGCCGGCGGGGCGCGGGTCGCCTTGCCGCCCGAAGGACTGCGCTTGGATCTGGAGGAGATCGGAGTCAAGGCCTGGCTGGAGCACTTCCCGGAATTGTCAGACATGGGTCCTGAGCCGGCCGCCGCGGCTGCGGCTCCCGGACCGGCCGAGCTGCGCCAGCCGGCGGTGCCCGGTTCGAGCGTGCGCCACGTCAAAGACGCCCTCGACGCGCTGATTTCACAACGCGGATCCTTTCACTACTACAAGCTCGGCGCTCTGGGCGGCGTGGACGGCACCGTGCTGAAGTTGGTGCAGATCAACTGGCATGACAATGCCGGCCGGCTGGTGAAGACCATCGAAGCCGACGTGCTGACGGTGCGCCTGCATCCGAAGGGCAACTCGGTGGAGCTGGAGCTGCGCAACGGCGCCTTTCTCTCGGAGGAAGGACGCAGCCCGTTCTCTTCCGACTTGTTCCGCCTCTACCTGCCGCGGCAGGATCTGGACGCCTGGCGCGCCAGCGGCGTGCCTTACGTCGAGGCGGCGGGATGAGCGCGGCCGGGACCGACCGCGAACATCCGTTGAGCGTGGCCGGCCTGCTGGCCGCCGCCGCCTCCGCGCTGGACGATCAGGTGGGGGAGGTGTGGGTGCAGGGCGAGGTCTTCGAGGCGAAAACCGCGGCCTCCGGGCATCGCTACTTCACGCTGGCCGGCGAAGAGGCGAAGCTCGACGCCAAGATCTGGCGCGGCGTCGCCGCGCGCGCGCTGCGGTGCGAACTCGAGCGCGGAGCGGCGCTGCTGGTCCGCGGCCGGCTCGACGTCTATCCGCCGAACGGCCGCATGTCCCTGATCGTGGACTGGGCGGAAGCCGCCGGCGCCGGCGATCTGGCGCAGCGCTTCGAGGCGCTCAAGCGCCGGCTCCTCGCCGAAGGCCTGTTCGCGGCCGCGCGCAAGCGCCCCATTCCCGCGCGCCCCGCGCGCGTGGTGCTCATCACCGGCCAGGGTTCCGCCGCCGAAGCCGACGTGCTGCGCACCTTCCACCTGCACGGCGCTCCCTTCCAGGTGCTCGTGCGCCACGCGCGCGTGCAAGGCGTCGGCGCCGCCGCGGATCTGGCCGCCGCATTGGCCGAGGCCGCGTCCGTGCGCCCCGACGCCATCCTGCTGGCGCGCGGCGGCGGCTCGCTCGAAGATCTGTGGGCCTTCAACGAAGAGCAGCTGGTGCGCGCCGTCGCCGCCTGCCCGGCGCCCGTCGTTTCCGCCGTCGGCCATGAGACCGACACGACGCTCTGCGATCTTGCCGCCGACGAGCGCGCGCTGACGCCGACCGCCGGCGCCGCGCTGCTCTGCGCCGGCTGGCGCGAGGCGCGCGCCGACGTCGCGGCACTGGGCCGCGCGCTCGCCGCCGCCGCCGCCGCGCACGCCGCGCGCGCGCGCCAGCGCCTGGCCCGCGGGCTGCGCGACTATCTGCGCCAGGAACCGCGCCGCCGCCTCGATCGCACG
>CAYVPL010000053.1:0-12447 GCA_964453755.1 uncultured Planctomycetales bacterium | reverse complement strand
ACGGGACCGCACAAGGCGTGAGCCGGATCCTGCCGGCGGCGGCGGCCGCATTTCTGGCCGCCGCCGCCTGCCAGCAGGATGCTGCGCCCGCGGCGCTCCCCACGCCGGCCGTGCTGCGCGCGGCGGACTCCTTCGCCCGCCTGTCGCAGGAGCGGCCGGGCGATCTCGCGCTGGCCTTCGCCTGGCCGGCGAGCGGCAGCGTCCGCGTGCGCGAAACCGTGCGCAAAGCGGGGCAGGACGCCGTCATCCGTTATCAACTGACGTGGAGCGCGGAGCCGGGCCGGGACGGCTTCGTGCTGCGGCGCCAGAATCTGCGATTCGAAAGCCTGGGCGGAACGACGCTGAGCGAAGAGGCCTCCGACGGCCTGCTGCAAGCCGGCAGTTGGGACGAGGCGCGCCTGCCGGACCTGAGCATCGGCGCCGACGGCGCGCTGCTCGAGCTGCTTCGCGCCGGCGGGCCGGCGACGGAGATCTCCGGCGGCGCCGAGGCTCTTGCCAGCAGCGCGGGACGCACGTGGGCGACTTGGGTGGGCTGCTGGCAGGGCGCGCGCGTGCTGCCGGGCGGCGAGGAGACCGACTCACGACTGGCGCTGCTCGGCGGCGGCGTCGAGATTCCCGCGCAACTGCGATTCAGCGCGGGCGAGCTCGTCGAGGAAGGCGGCGTGATGCTCATCCGCCTCGCGTTGAACGTGAGTTTCGATCCGGAGGCGCTCACGGATCTGACGCCCAAAATGCCGGACGGCTGGAGAATCGGGCGCGCCGTCCGCACGGACCACTACGAAGTTCTGACCGATCCCGCGACGCTCATGCCGCGCAAAGCGCTGCGGCGCACCGAGGTCGCGCTCTTCGACGAAGCCGGCGCCGAGCGCGGCAGCCGCAAGGAGCAGCACCTCTACGAGTTCGAGTGGCCCGCGCGCTGAGGGCGCGGCACTAACGCGACGCGGCAGCCGAGTCGAAAATCGCTTCCGCCACCACCGGGGCGCGGCGCTGGTAGAGCGCGCCGTGGATGCGCCACAGCAGCACCGCCAGCGTGGCCCAGGCGGCGACGATGGCCGCGCCGGTCAGCACCAGCCAGCCGCGCGCGCCGGACACGCCGTCTTGTACCAGCGGCATCACGTCGCCGATCACTTGCGGGCCGAGATCGTCGAGTTGAGCGCTCATGCGATCCAAGCCGGCGTTGGTCGTTTCCAGGGTGGCCAGCATGGCTTCGAGCTGCACGCCCATCGCCTGCAGGCCCGTGCTGGTGGCGTTGATGCCCCCGAGCACTTCCAGCAGCAGGCGGTTGGTCTCCTTCATGGCGCCCTGCATGCCGTCCATGCCTTCGTCGAGGCTGGTCATCTGGCCGACCATCACGCCCAGCTTGCGATCCATGCCGCCGAGGCCGGCGTTCGTGCTGCCGAGGCTGGCGTTGGTCGCGTCGAGGTTCTCGTTGGTCGCTCCCAGGCTCGCGGACATCACCTGGATGTCCCCCGCCATGTCCTGCATCGTCGAACTCATCACGATGACTTCTCCGGGCGCGTCCGTGAGGGCGCAGCCCGGAGTCATCAGCGCACTCGCGCAGAGCGGAAGGAGCGCGAGGCGCATCGCTGCTAGTAACCCGCCGCGTTGTTGTTGTTGCTGTTGCGGCCGTTGAAGGCCTTCCAGCAGAAGTACGACAGGGTCGCGAAGCCGACGATCAGCACGGCCAGCGTGATCTTGAACCAGTTGCCGTTAGAGTTGTTGACGTTCTCGATCACGGGCGTGAGGTTCGAGGTCGTCGAGTTGCTGACGTTGCGCACGTCGGTCCGGACTTCGCGCAGCTCGTTGCGCGTCGCCGAGGTTTCCGCGGCGATGCTCGTGATCTGGGAGTCGAAGCCGGCGAGCGTGGTGCCGAAGCTCTCGATCTGGCTGGAGGCGTTCGCGAACAGCGCGTTCGAGGCGTTGGTCTGCTTCGCGTTCGTCTGGCAGATGGCCAGCAGCTCGCCG
The DNA here is from genome assembly GCA_964453755.1 of uncultured Planctomycetales bacterium. Classification (GTDB taxonomy): domain Bacteria; phylum Planctomycetota; class UBA1135; order UBA1135; family UBA1135; genus JAQBVK01. The sequence goes on along the minus strand of CAYVPL010000053.1, from coordinate 10,482 downwards.
AAGCGCTGATTCAGCTCGGACACGTCGTCGGACAGGCGCGCGTTGGCGGCCTGGAGATTCTCGACGCGGGCGAAGAGCTCCGCGGCGGGATCGTTCGAACCGTCGTTGCCGGTGAACGCGTAGGGGCTCGCGGCCGAGGCTTCTTCGGCGTTGGCGAAACCGTAGGTGGAGCCTTCGTTCTCCGACTCGTTGGCGAGCGGGAAGTTGGCCGAGGACTCGTAGTTGTCGCTTTGCGGATTCGAGGCGGTGGGATTGGATCCCTCCTCCTGATTCCAGGCGGTTTCCGACTCACTGGACTCGTTCCAGGAGTCGGAAGCGACCGGATTCTCGTCCGAATCGCCGCCGAATGGGTTCAACTGCGAGCAGCCGACGCACAGCAGGCTGGCGGCAGCGAGAGGTGTGAGGAGGTGTTTGAACATGGCGTTCCAGGGCGTTCATCGGCCGCCCACTCCTCCCTCCTTGAGGACTATCCGGACCTTTTCAGGAAATGCCACTCCGTGGACCGGGAAAGGTCGTGCAGCTCGCGCACGGCCCCGGTGCGGCGCCAGCCCAGGCCCTCGTAGGCGCGGTGCCCGGCGGTGAAGCGCGTGTCCGACCACAGTTCGATTTCGGCGCAGCCCGTGGCGCGCGCGTAGTCCTCGACGCGCGCGATCAGCCGCCGGCCCCAGCCCTGGCCGCGCAGGCTCGGCTCCAGGTAGCACTTCTTCAACTCGATGCGCCGGCCGGGCTGGCGCGTGACGGCGGCGATGCAGCCGGCGATCCGCCCCTCCCGCTCCAGCACCCAGAAGCACTCGAAGGCCGTCGCGGGCGCCAGCAGGCCGCGCTCTTCGGTCTCCACGTCCAGCACGTTGCCGGGGTACTCCGCGTAGACGCCGGCGATCAACGCGATGATGCCGGCCGAATCCGCGTCGCGCGCCGGGCGCAATTCCGGCTCGGGACTCACGCCGACGCCGGGTGCCAGACGGTTTTCATCGTCACGAAGTCTTCGATCCACTCCACGCCCTCGCAGGGCCGCGCCTCCAGCCAATCCGCGCCTTGCAGGTCGCGCACGGCGACGCGCTGCAAACGGCGCGCCGCGATCTCCTCCAGCCGGCGGCGCTCGGCCCGCCCGCAGCCGGCGGCGTGCAGCGCGTCCAGGTCGCGGTGCTCGGCGAAGGCCTCGGCCAGCTCGCCGCGGCGGCCCGTCAGAAGATTGAGCACGCCGTGCGGCAGCTCGGCAGCCGCGCAGACTTCGCCGAACAGGGCGGTCGTCAGCGGATGGGCGCCGCTGCCGAGAGCCACCACGGTGTTGCCCGCGCAGAGCGGCGGCGCCAGCAGGCTGATCAGGCCCAGCAGCGGCGGCTCGTCGGGCGCGATCACCCCCGCCACCCCGGCGGCTTCGGGCATGGTGAAATTGTGATAAGGACCGGCGACCGGATTGCGGCTGCCGAGCAGTTGCTGGAATTTGTCAGACCATCCGGCGAAGCAGACCAGGCGGTCGGCGGCCGCGGCGGTTTCGCGGGCGGCGGCGCGCCGGCCGCCGGGGCCGGTGGCGGCCAGGGCGGCGGTGAAATCGGCGCTGCGCGCCTCCAGGACTTCGGCCATCCGGTAGAGCTGGGCGCCCCGGCTCGCGGCGCTGCGCCGGCTCCAGGAGCCTAGGGCGCGGCGGGCTGCCGCGACGGCGGCCTCCAGATCTTCGCGCGAGGCGCGCTCGAGGCGCCCGAGGAGCCGGCCGCGCCGATCCTGCGCCGGCATCGTGCGGCGCGACTCCGAGCGCGCAAATTGTCCCGCCACGTAGAGCTTCCAGCTCTTGGTGACTTCGGCGCGGCGCGGGGTCGGGCTCATGCGCGCACCAGGTACTCGCGCAAGCCGTGCAGGCCGCCTTCGCGGCCGCGGCCGCTCTGCTTGCAGCCGCCGAAAGGCGAGGCGGGATCGAACTGCCCGTAGCTGTTGCACCACACGACGCCGGCCTGCAGGCGCGCCGCGACCTCGAACATCTTCGAGCCCTTGTCGGTCCACACGCCGGCTGCCAGTCCGTAGGGGCCGAGGTTGGCGCGCGCGATCGCCTCTTCGGGCGTGCGGAAACTCAGCACGGCGAGCACCGGACCGAAAATCTCGTCGCGCGCGATCTGCTGCGAAGGCTGCACGCCGCTGAAGAATGCCGGCGCGTGCCACCAGCCCTGGCGCGGCAATTCGCGCGGCGGCTGGTGCAACCGGGCGCCTTCGGCCTGGCCGAGCTGCAGATAGCGCTGCACCTTGTTCCACTGCGCCTGGGAGTGAATGGCGCCGACGTCCGTGTTGCGGTCGAGCGGATCGCCAACGCGCAGAGCGCGGATGCGCGCGTCGAGGCGTTCGATCACCTCATCCAGAATCGGCTCCTCGACCAGCAGCCGCGAACCCGCCGAGCAAACTTGCCCCTGATTCTGATAGATGCCCAGCACGATCTCTTCGAGCGCTTGATCGAGCGACGCGTCGGCGAACAGGATCTGCGCCGACTTGCCGCCCAATTCCAGAATCAGGCGCTTGCCGCTGCCGGCGACCGACGCAGCGAGCTGCCGTCCGGCCTCGGTGCTGCCGGTGAAGGACACCAGATCCACGCCGCGGTGGGCGGCCAGCGCCGCGCCGGCAGCGGCATCGCCGCTGAGCACGTTGACGACTCCGGGCGGCAGTCCGGCTTCGTGCAGGATCGCGGCCAGCCGCAGCGCGCTCAGCGGCGTGCTGGCCGCGGACTTGAGCACCATCGTGCACCCCGCCGCCAGCGCCGGGGCGATTTTCCAGGCCGCCAGCAGGAGCGGATAATTCCAGGGCACGATCTGCGCGCAGACGCCCGCCGGCCGGCAGCCTTGGCCGGGAAAGGCGTAGTCCAGTTTGTCCGCCCAGCCCGCATAGTGAAAGAAATGCCGCGACGCCTCCGGCAGGTCGCCGTCGCGGCTCTCGGCGATCGGCTTGCCGACGTTCAGGGTCTCGAGCAGCGCGAGTTCGCGCGCGGCCTCGTCGATCCCGCGGGCGACACGGAAGAGAATTTTGGCGCGCTCGCGGCCCGGCATGCGGCTCCAGCGCGGCCAGGCTGCGCGCGCGGCGCGCACTGCGGCATCCACGTCGGCGGGGCCGGCCTGGGCGGCGCGCGCGAGCGGCTGACCCGTCGCCGGGTTGACGATTTCGGCGCGCTTGCGCGACTTCGGCGCGACGAAGCGGCCGGCGATGAAGAAATCCTGCTCGGCGGCGATCGGCACTTCGCAGCTCTCCGGCGCGGGAGCGTAGTCCCAGAGCAGCGGCGGCTGCGGCGGCGCGGCCGGCGGCGAGGCGGCGAGTTCGCTCATCTCAGGATCCCGCGAGCCCGCGGCCCGGCGGTGCGGCCGCGGACTCGCCCAGGCGGATCTGCAGCAGCAAATCGGTCACCAGCGCGGAGGCGCCGAGGCGGAAGAACTCCGGGCGCAGCCAAGCGTCGCCGGCGCATTCCTTCACGAGCGCCAGGTACTGCAAGGCCTGCTTGGCGCTGCGGATGCCGCCGGCCGCCTTGACGCCGGCGCGGCGCCCGGTGGCCCGATGATGCGCGCGCGCGGCGTCCAGCAGCAGCAGCGTGACGCCCAGGGTGGCGGCGGGTTCGGTCTTCCCGGTGCTGGTCTTCAGAAAGTCGGCGCCGCCCTCCAGCGCCAGCTCCGCCGCAGCGCGGACGTTGTCATAGGTCTCGAGTTCGCCGGTTTCGAGAATCACCTTCAGGACGACCGCGCCGCAGACGGCTTTCGCTTCGCGCACTTCTTCCGCCACGCGCGCGCGCTCGCCGGCCAGGAAGGCGCCGCGCGAGATCACCATGTCCACTTCGTCCGCGCCGTCGCGCACGGCCTGCTCTACCTCGGCCAGCCGCGTGGTGAGCGCCGTCTGGCCGCTGGGAAAGGCCGTCGCCACGCTCGCGACGCGCACGACCGAGCCGGACAAGGCTGCGCGGGCGACGCCGACCAGGCGCGGATAGACGCAAACCGCCGCCACCGGCGGCAAATCGGCCAGCGCAGGATCCGGCTGCAGCGCCCGCCGGCACAGCGCGCGCACGCTCTCGGGTGTGTCGTTGCCCTCGAGGCTCGTGAGATCGGTCAGCGCCAGCGCGAGGCGCAGTCCCGCGGCGCGGGCCGGTCCGTGCACGGATCGGCGCGCGCAGCGGGCCGCGCGCGCGTCGGCCGCCACGCGATCCACGGTCGCCGGGCTCATGCGCGCATCTTAAGGCGCGGCGGGCGCGCTCGCCGGCGTCGGCAGCGCGCGCAGGCCGCAGGGATGCAGAACCCCGCTCGCGCAGAACAACAGCCCGGCGCCGCCGGCGTCGAGCCACACGAGCGCGCGCTGGCCGCACTGCCGGCCCCAGCGCAAAGCCTCGGCGCGCCGCAGGCCGTGCAGGGCGAAGCCTTCCTCACGCCACGCGGGCCGCACGTCGGGCAGCGAGGCGCCGTAAGCCGGCGTGAAGCGGTGCGCCGCGGTCCGCAACTCCTCCGCCAAGCGCAGATGCGCGGCGTGATTCCACTCCGCGGAACGCTCCTCGGACTGCGGATTCCACGCGGAGATCAGCGTCACGCTGGTCGTCACGCCGGAGGCCTCCGCGCCGTCGAGAGCGAAGCAGCGCCAGGCGCCATTCGGCTGCTCGTAGGCGTAGAGCGAGGCGCGATAGACCGCCAGCCAATCTTCATCCGCATCCGCCATGCGGTCCGAGGTTATTGCGGCGTCGGAACTTCGTCCACGTAACCGAGAGCGGCCAGGTCGAATCCCGCGCCGGCGACGGCGCCGCGCCGCAAGGTGGCCGCGGCCTCGGGCCGGATCGGCGGGGCATGCAGGAAGGCCTGCACCCAATCCGGAGCGGCGGAGAGGAGGTTGACGTTCTCCTCCGGATCCGTCGCCAGGTCGAAGGCATGCGTCCACTCCAAGCGGTCGCCGTGATCGGTGGCGATCATCTTGCGCGAACCTTGAATGAATCCACGCATCGCGCCGGACTCGAACCGCGCCAGGCGATCCGCCGGCACCGGCGCCTGCAGCGGATGTCCCGCGAGGTGGCGCGGCCACGCCGAGTCCTCCACCTGCAGAGCGCCGAGCACCGTGGGGAAAAAATCCACGCCCGACACCAGGGAGGCATCCTCGCCGGGCGCGAAGCCGCCGCCGAGCAGGATGAAGGGCACGCGCACGGATTGCTGGAACAGCGCGCTGCCGTGCAGGAAGCCGCCGTGCTCGCCCAATTGCTCGCCGTGGTCGGCGGTGATCAGCACCAGATCCTCAGGATCCAGCAGGCCGTTTTGCTGCAGCAGGGCGAACAAGCCGCGCAGGCCCTCGTCCGTCTGCCGGCACTGCTCCCAGTAGGCTTCGCGCAGCCAAGCCAAGCGGCGTTCGAATTCCGCGCGCTGCTCGGGCGCGACGCCGCGCTCGAGTTGCCGGCCCATCTCGAGGATCAACCGCAACATGGCCGGCACGCTGTGCCGCGCGCGTTCCATTTCCGATTCCGTGACGTTCGGCAGGAAGACGGCGGCCAGATCCGCGCGCGTGGCGTAGGGCAGGTGCGGATCAATGTAATTCACGAGCAGGAAGACCGGCGTGCCGTCGCGCGGACCGAGCTGCTCGAGCGTGCGGCCGACCTGCGCGGTCGTGTCCAGCGCCGTGACGGCATTTTGATCGGCGGATGCGGCGCGTTCGACCAGTCCCTTCAAGGCGAAGGTGAGCGTCTTGCCGCCCAGCGCGCGCGCCAGGGAGCAGAGCGAGAGCCGGCGCAGCGCGGCGTCGCGGCCGCTGGAATCCACGACCAGACTGTCGTTCCAGAATTCAAAGCCTTGGGCGAAGCCGACACTGCCGTCGAGCCGGAGATTGCTGGTGACGCCGGCGGTGCGGTAGCCGAAACTGCGCAGGAATTCGGCAATGGTGAGAAACTCGTCTGCGAGCCAAGCCTGACCCTTGGGCAGGGTTCCGCACTCCGCCGGATAGAGTCCGGTGAACAGGCTGGCGTGGCCGGGCGGGGTGTTGTTGGAACTCGAGTAGGCGTTCGGATAGCGGCGGGCGCCGGCCAGCAGGCTGCGGGTGAAGGGCATGAGTTCCTGGCCTTCGAAGCTGCCGTCCACGCCCTCGGCTCGCATGGTGTCGAGCACGACGAGCGCGACGTCGGGCTCGCGCGGCGCAGATTCCGCGCCGGCCGGCTCGCAGCGCGCGCGCGCAATGCTCTCGGCGCGGCGTGAGTCCTGCCAGGCGAATGCGCCTGCCAGGAGAATCCATGCGCCGAGGCTGAGGGGCGCCAATCCGCGCGCCGGGAGACGGAGATTCCGGAACAGGCGGCCCAGCAGCATCACTGCGACCACCCAGCCGACGAGCGTGCTGCCCAAGGCCCACGGCGCGTTGTAAGAGAGCCGCCCGCCGAGCTGCCTGCCGGGCAGCAGCGGCGCAATTTGAGGAACCAAGGCGCAGGCGAGGCCGCAGGCCAGTGGCAGGGCGTCGGAGGCCGCCAGCGGGCCAGGCAGCAATCGCGCAACGGGCCGCCGGAGCAGCCAGAGGATGCCGCTCAGCAGCAACGCGAGGAGGGCCAAGCCGAGCGTGGACAGGCCGCGCCCGGCCGGAAGAGCGGGAAGGATGCGCAAGCCATCAAGCACGCCGATCGGCAGAAAGCCAATCAGAAATATCCAGGCGAAGCGGCCGGTTTGCATCCATTCCGCGGGGGCGGAGATCTCAGACTAGTCGCCGGCCGGTCCTGGTTTCATCGGATCGCCTGTGGACGCAGGCCGCCTCCCCCGCCTAGACTCCTTCCAGAATTCCGCGATGGGCGCGCCAGCGCTTCGCTTCACGCATCCCAGCCCCTTCCCGGAGGAAGAGCGGCTCACTCTCCAACGCGTGCGCGACACGCTGGTGGATGGCGGCCACGCGGCCGGACCTGAAATCACCGAGGCGCTGGTGCGCCACGTCGAGCGGGTCGAAGGCGTGGCGCGCGCCTTGAGCGTTTTTCCCGGCGTCTTCCGCGAGAGTTCGCTGGGTTCGCGACGACGCGACTTGGACACGCTGGTCGAGTTGTACGCGCAGGCGAGCGACGCCGACGTGGACATGTTCCTGCCGACGCGCGCGCTCCTCGGACGCGCGCTGCTGATGGCGCGCATGAACACCTGGCGCCTCGTGGACTACGCGACGGAAGACGCGGTGCCGCGCGACCACCCGTCCCGGCCGCTGCTGCGGCGCGAGGTGGACCGCTGGCTGCATCGCTGCGTCTATTCCAAGCTCGCGGAAGAAGTGCTGTCCGCGATCAGCATGGACGCCGCGCTGGCACGGCCGATCCGCCGCGAAGCGGTGCGCAATTTGGTCTCCATCTGGGACGGGCAGCCCTCGCCGGAAGTGCGCGCGTTCCTGCCCCTGTTGGAGGCCGTGTGGAATGCGCGCCGGCAACTGCGGGTCAACGTCGGCACTCTGCTCGGCTTCTCCGAGATGATGATGCTGCTGCAAGCCGGCTGCGATCCGCAATTCGTTCAATATTTCGCGCAGGGGCGCCGCACTTCGGATGAGCAGCAGGCCTTCCAGGAGTTTCTCGTCGGCGTCACGACCGAGGAAATCCACTCGTTGGAGCAACTGCTGCAGCGCACCGGCCGGACCTCCATGAGCCGCGAGGAGGCCGAGGAGGCGCTGGGCCGCAAACCCGGCGGCGGGCCGGCGCGGGCCCACCCCGGCGTGCGCGCCTATCACTTCTATCGCGAGCGTTTCCTGCAGGCCGCCGCGCGCCGGTTGCGCGATCTGGCCGGACCGAAGCACACGGCCGAGGAGTACATGATGGTCTACTTCCTCGAGCGCGAGGCGCGCCGCCGCGTGCCCGGCGCCGACGACGGCAAAGCCTGAGCCGGCATGCCCGAGTTGCCGGAGGTGGAGACGACGCGGCGCGGCCTGGCGCCGCAGCTCGAAGGCAGGAGCTTCACCGGTCTCGAAGTGCGCGAGGGGCGTCTGCGCCAGCCGGTGCCCAAGGATCTGGCCCGGCGCGTGGTCGGACCCCGCGTGCGCAAGGTCGAGCGGCGGGCGAAGTATCTGCTGCTGCGCTTCGACGCCGGCGCGCTGCTGCTGCACCTCGGCATGTCCGGCAGTCTGCGTTTCGCGCGCCGCGGGGAGGCGTTGAAGAAGCATGACCATTTGCGCTTCCACTTGGCGCGCGGCCGCGAGTTGCGCTTCCACGACCCCCGGCGCTTCGGCCTGTGCCTGTGGATCACCGGCGATCCCCTGCGCCATCCGCTGCTGCGAGATCTCGGCCCGGAGCCGCTGGAGCCCGGATTCGACGGCGCCGTCCTGCGCGCCGGACTGAGCGGCCGGAAGGCGGCGGTGAAGACGCTGTTGCTCGACGGCCGGATCGTGGCGGGTGTCGGCAACATCTACGCCAGCGAGGCCCTCTTTCGCGCCCGCATCCGCCCCACCCGACCCGGACGCAGCCTCAGCCTGACGGAGTGCGACCGGCTGGCCGATGCCGTGCGAGCAGTTCTGCAGCAGGCCGTCGCGGCCGGCGGCACGAGCCTGCGCGATTACGTGAACGGCCAAGGCGAACTGGGAGCCTTCGAACTGCAACTGCAGGTCTACGGCAGAACCGGGGAGAATTGCCGCCAGGGCTGCGGAGGCAAGATTCGGGAGAAAAGGATGGGACAGAGGAGCACGTACTGGTGCGGGAACTGCCAAACCTGAGCGGATACTGGCCCAGACGGCTGGAGGAGGAATGACCTAAACCCATTCAAAAAAAGGAGTTAGGACGACAAAACCTCTTGTTTTATCTGCTTTTCCCAAGTCCTTTCCGCGTCGGGTCTTGCGGCGGTGGACCTCCAGCGGTCTGGGCCAGTATCCGAGGGTTGGGAATCAAACGTTCGTTTAGAATGCCTGTATGAGCAGCAACGGCGCCCAGTCCCCTCAGTCCGAGTCCACCCGCGTTCGAATCGTCGCTGCCGCAGAGCGGCTGTTCGCGGAGCGCGGCTTTGCCGGCACCACCATGCGGGACCTCACCACCTCGGCGGGCACCAATCTTGCCGCGGTGAATTATCACTTCGGCTCCAAGGAAGGTCTGCTCGAAGCCGTGTTCCGCACCTACCTGGAGCCCATCATGGCGGAGCGGCTGCGGCTGCTCGACGCGGCAGAAGCCCAAGCTCAAGGTCAGCCGCTCCCGCTGCGCACGATCATCGAGTTGTACGTCGGTCCGGCGGTCCGCACGCTGAGCCGCGATCGCGCCGGCATCCCGAGCCTGATGTCACGGCTGCATCAAGAGCCGCATCCCGCGGTGGAAGAACTGATCCTTCGTCTCACTCAGCCAGTCATCGTCCGCTACGCCGCGGCCGTGCAGCGCACGCTCCCGACCTTGGATCCCACGCGCATTCTCATCCGCGGCCACCTGATGACCGGCGCCATGCTCTACATCCTCGGCCACGGTCGACTGCTGCTGTCGAAGCAAGTGCCCTCGCAATCCGGCATGCTGAGCGAGGCGGACATGCTCCAGGAACTCGTCCGCTTCTGCGAAGCCGGAGTCCGGCAGGATGCCTGAGCCTCGTGGCGAGCGCCGCCGGGTCCAGCGTGCCTGGACCATCGCGGCGCTCCTGCTCGGTGCATGCGCCGGGCCGCGTGACACGAGCGACGATCCGCTCGCGCTGAGTTTCACGCCTGCGTCCTCGTGGTCGGAGGACGGGCTGACCTTCGGCGAGCCGGATTTCAGCACGGAGCCCGCATCGGAACCGCTGCTGTTGGAGGCCTGGTGGCAGGATTTCGACGCACCCGCGCTGAACGCCAGCATCGAATCCGCCCTGGCCCAGAACCCGGACCTGCGCCGCGCCGCCGCCCAGGTCGCGGCCGCGCGCGCGCACGCCCTCGCGGTCGCCGGCGCGCAAGCGCCCGAACTGAATGCAGCCCTCGATCTCAGCCGCGGCCGCCGCAACCTGCTCGGCCTGCCGATTCCGGGCGCCAGCGAAATCATTCCCTATACCACCGGCGCGCACGCGCTCGGCCTCGAGATGTCCTGGGAAATGGATCTGTGGGGCCGCCTCGACGCGGCCGCCCAGTCCGCAGTGCGCGACAGCGAGGCGGTCCTGGCCGAGCGCGAAGCCCTGGCTCTCGCTCTCTCCGGCCAGACTGCGCGCAGCTGGCTGATCCTGGTTCAACAATCGGAGCTGGCCGAACTGCTCGAGCGGCGCGTGCGCCTCGCCGAGCAGTCTCTGGCCCTGACGCGACGGCGCCTGGCCGCCGGCACGGGCGCCTCGGCCGCCGTCACCGCCGCCAGCGCCTTCCTGTCCGCGCGGGAGGCCGACCTGGCGCGCGCCCGCGCCGACGCCGCCGAGAGCCGCGCGCAGTTGGCAGCCCTCTGCGGCCGCTATCCTTCCGCCGGAGCCGCGCCGCAGCTGCAAGACGCGCTGCCGCAGCTTCCGTCTCCCCCCCCCGCAGGCCTGCCCGCCGAACTGCTGGCGCGCCGCCCGGATCTGGCCGCCGCCGAATTGCGCGTGCGCGCCGCCCGCTCGCGGGCTCGGATGGCTGACGCCGCGTTGCTGCCGCGCGTGG
>CAYVPL010000052.1:0-12688 GCA_964453755.1 uncultured Planctomycetales bacterium | reverse complement strand
TCAAATTGGCCAGCGGACCGTCGCCGGTCAGCGCGAAGGCTCCCCCCCCCTCACCCGCCGTGCCGCCGCGGAAGGCGGGCAGCAGGAAGGGCAGCGCGATCGCCAGCGCCAGCAGCGCCGGGCCGGCCAGCGCGCGCGCCGCGGCCAACGGCTGGCGCAGTCGGCTGAGGTTGCGCAGAGCCAGCAGCACGGCGGCCAAGCCTCCGGCCAGCGGATTGAGGCTGGTGGCGACGCCCAGATGCGCGGCGGATCCGTACAAGGCCTTCGGACCCGCCTGCAGCGCGTAGGCCATGGACCAGAGCGTGAAGGGCAGCGCCGGCGCGAAGGAGGAGACGTTCAGAAATTTCGGCAAGAAGGATTGCAGGCGCGCATCCCAGCCGAAGCCGAAGGGCGCCTGGGACATGCCCTGCAGCAGCACCAGCGGCATCGCGCCCAAGGCCGGGCCGTCGCCGGGATCCGCCGGCGAGCGCAGATCCAGGAGCGGCGTTCCATCGATCGAAGCCCAGAGCCAGCCGAGAGCGTTGAGGCCGAAAATCGTTCCCAAGAAGGCGAAACGGCGCGCGCGGAATGTCAAACCGAGCTGGCGGCCGAGCGCGTCGAGCGCGGGGCCGAGCAGCAGCGCCGCCAGCAGATTCAGCAGCGCGAAGCCCCACAGCGGCCCCATGCCGGTGTGCCCCAGCAGGACTCCGAGCAGCGGATAGAGCAGGTAGTAGCGCAGGGGCTCGCCCGCGTGATAGGGATTCTCCGGCGTCAGGCCCTCGCGCAGCACCGACTCGCCGATGGCGGTGTGCAGCGTGCCGTGATACGAGGTGCGGAGACTGTCGCCGCCAAAGACGATGACCACCAGCAGCACCAGCGTCAGCAGGCCGCCCTCGAGCCAGGGCGCGGCGCGCTCGCGCGCCGGGATCAACGAGGTGCCGGCTGCCATGCCTCGGCGGGAAAGGGTGCCAGGCGGAGTTCGGAAGGCACTTCGGCGCCCGAGGCGTAGCCGAGTTCGGCCAGTTCTTCCGCGCTCAGGCCGGAGGAAGCCACGTCGCTGGCGAACAGCAGGCCCTCGTACCACTCGTTGAGCGACTTCAGGAGGCGCCGCGCCTCTTCGGGATGCTGGCCGATCACGTCCCGCTGCTCGAGCGGGTCCGCCTGGCGGTCGAAGAGCGCGAGCACCGGGTAGGGAAAGGCCGCGTCCAAGGGCGGCTCGCGCGGGCCCATCGGATCGGCGGAAGGATTGTGAACCAAAGTCCAGCGCTCGTCGCGCACGGAGTAGAACTCGGCGCGCCAGGCCGCGTGGAAGTACTTCTGCCGGGAGCGCTCGTTGTCCATCACCCGAGGCAGCACGTCGGCGAGGGCGAGAGGCGCCGCGTCGCGCCCGGCCTTCCAGCCCGGACCGGCGATCACGAGGGGCACGCGAATGACGCCGGTGTAGAGGCTCTTCGCGTGCATCGCGTAGCCGTGATGGTCGCCGAGCGCTTCGCCGTGGTCGGAGAAGAAGACGACGACGGCGTTCTCGAGCAGGCCGCCGCGCCCGGCCGCGCGGTATTGCGCGTCGAGCCCGGCCAGGAGTTCGCGCACCAGTTCGGAGGAAGTCAGAATCTCGGCGTCGTAGAGCTTCTCGATTTCGGCGCGCCGCGCGGCGGGCATCGCGCCGTCGCGGTGGATCTTGTAGAGGAACTCGTTGCCGGCGGAAAGCAGAGTGTCGGCGCCGTAGCGCGCCGCGGCTGCGGCGGGCGGCTCGTAGGGCTGGTGCGGCGTCATCAGGTGCGCCCACAGGAGCAGGCGCTTCTTGCCCTGCACGTCGGCCTGCGTCTCACGCAGCAGAGAGGCCGGCAATTGCGCCTCCAGTTGCTTCGGCATGACGCCGTAGCTGTCGAAGCCCTTCTCCATGCCGCTGCCCGGCGAGAGCACGGGATTCATCACGCGGCCGCGCGCGACGTCGAAGCGCTGGCCCTTCCATTCCGCCAGCCGGCTGCGCAGCAGCACCGGCCGATCGTTCGCGGTGGCGCCGTGTTCGAGCGGCGGCTTGCCCGTCCAGAAAGTGCCGAAGGAAGGCAGCGTCTGGCCCGCGCTGGCCCACACGGTGTCGAAGACCGTGCCCTGCGCGGCCAGCCAGGAGGGCGTGAAGGGCTGCTGCGGATCGCCGCCGGTGTCGCGCGGGCCGCCGTAGAACGGCAGGCGATCGGCGCGCAGCGTGTCCACCGAGATCAGGATCAGATCGAGTTTCTGGTCCCGGAAGGCCTTGCCGCCGCATCCCGGCGCAGCCAGGAAAGCGGCCCCAGCCGCCAGCGCGAGCAGGGTGAACGGGAGCAGGCGGCCATTTCCGCGCGGCATGCAGGAATCCTACGGCCCAGCGGGCTCGGATGCAGCCCAGTCCGGCATCGTGCGCAAGTCGAAACCGAGGCGCGGACCGGTCCAGTACAGCGTGAACAGGGTGACCAGCAGGATGGCGATCAGATTCAGCAGAACGCCCACGCGCAGCATCTGGCTCATGCGCAAACGGCCGGTGGCGAAGACGATGGCATTGGGCGGCGTGCCCACCGGCAGGGCGAAGCCGTAGGAGACCGAGAGCACCGCCGGAATCGCGACGAGCAGCGGGTTCAGGCCGGCCGCCACCGCCGCGCCGAAGAGCAGCGGCAGCAGCACGTTGATCGTCGCCGTGTTGGAGGCGATCTCCGTCAGCAGCGTCACCGAGGCGGACACCAGCAGCACGATGGCGGCCATCGGCAGCACGTCGAGCGCGCTGGCCAGGCCGCCGGCGACCGCCGCGCTCAGGCCGGTCTGCTCGAAGGATTTCGCGAGCGCCAGGCCGCCGCCGATCAGCAGCAGCACGCCCCAGGGCAGATTGCGGCAATCCTCCCAGATCAGCAGCCGGCGCGAGCCGCGCGCGCCGCTGGGGATGAGGAAGAGCAGCACCGCGCCGGCCAGCGCCACGGTGGCGTCGCTGATTGTGAGAGCGATGGACTCGGGCAAGGCCTCCTTCCAGCCGGGCACGCGCGCGAAGCCGAGGTCGGCGGGCTCGCGCGTGAGCCAGGCGAACACGACGAGGCTGAAGACGATCAGCACGCGATTCTGCTCGGCGTTGCGCGGCGGCTGGCGCGCGGCCTCCTGCGCGTATTGCGCGAGCGCCGGCGAAGAATCCGCGCCGGGGCGTCCGGCGACGCGCACGAGCACTTGCCAGCAGATCAGCAGGAACAGCGCGGACAAGGGCAGGACGGCCACCATCCAGGTGCCGAAGCCGGGCACGGGGGCCTCCGGGAATCGGTCTTGGAACATGGCCAGGAACAGGATGTTCGGCGCGGTGCCGATCGGCGTGGCGATGCCGCCGATGGTTGCGCCGTAGGCGATGCCGAGCAGCAGCGGCGCGCTGAGTTGCTTGCGCTCTTCCGGCTCGCAGCGCGCGAGCAGCGCGAGGCCCACCGGCAGCATCACGAGAGTCGAACTGGTGTTGTTGACGAAGAGGCTGAGCGTCGCCGTCGCGGCCATCAGCCCCAGCACGAGGCGGCGCGGGCGCGAGCCGAAGAAGGCGACGGCGCGCCAGGCCAGGCGCTCGTGCAGGCGCGTGCGCTCGAGCGCGGTGGAGAGGATGAAACCGCCGAGAAACAGGAACAGAATGTCGTCGAAGTACCAGGGCGCGATCTGGCGGGCGCTGACCACGCCGGCCGCCGGCAAAAGGATGGCGGGAAGCAGCGCGCCGACGGCCAGCGGCAGGGCTTCGGTGATCCAGCACCACGCGGTGAACACGGTGACGCTGGCCGTCCGGCGCGCCGGCGGATCGAGATCCCGCACGCCGGGCAGAAAGGGCAGCGCCGCCGCCAGCGCCGCCCCGAGGAGCAGCCGCAGGAGCGGAGAGCGCGGCTGGGGATCGGGCGCAGACACGGGTGCGCCGCCATCCTAGATTTTCCCGGCGGGTTCGCGCGCCCCCCCATGACCTGGTTCGACCGCCTCGCCGCCAAATCGCTGCCCTACGTGCCCCGCGCGGTGGTCGGCCGGCTGTCGCAGCGCTACATCGCGGGCCTGCAGCGCTCCGACGCGTTGCGCGTCGGCGGCGAGCTGGAGCGCGCCGGCTACGCGGCCACCTACGACCTGCTCGGCGAGGCGGTGCGCACCGAGGCCGAGGTGAACGCCGCCGTCGGCGAGTACCTACTGCTGCTCGAGGATCTGGCCGCGAAGGGCCTGGGGCGCAACGTTTCGCTCAAGCCGACGCAGATGGGCCTCGAGATCGGCGAGGACTTCTGCTATCGCACCATGTCCTGCATCGCCGACCGCGCGCGCGAGCTCGGCGCCTTCATCCGCTTCGAGATGGAGGACTCCGCCACGGTGGACGCGACGCTGCGCGTCTTCGCGCGCCTGCGCGCCTCTCACCCGGGCGTGGTCGGCTGCGTGCTGCAATCCATGCTGCTGCGCACCGAGGCCGACGCGCGCGCGCTGGTGGCGGTTCCGGGTCCGCTCAACGTGCGGCTGGTCAAGGGCATTTACGTCGAGCCGCCGTCCGTCGCCCACCAGGACGCGCAGGCGGTGCGCGACTCCTGGCTGCGCATCCTGCGCATCCTGCTCGAGGGCGGCGCCTTCGTCGCGGCCGCCACGCACGACGAGCAGTTGGCGCAGGGCGTGATTGCGGCCCGCGCCGAGCGCCCGGAATGGGCCGCGAAGACCGAGATTCAGATGCTGCTCGGCGTGCGCGAAGAACTGCGCCAGCAACTGCGCGGCCAGGGCCTGCCGGTGCGCGTCTACGTCCCCTACGGCCCCGAGTGGTACCCCTACGTGCTACGCCGGCTGCGCAAGAATCCGAAGCTGGCGCGCTACGCGTTCCTGGGGCTGTTCCAGAAGCGCGAGAAGATGCGCTGAGGCGCGCGGCGTCGGCTCAGCCGAGGCCTTGCTCGCGGAAGCCCTCCAGCAGCGCCGCGCGCGCCTGTTGGACGGCCGCGTCCAACGTGGTGCCGGGCGGGAAACTGGCGCCGGAGGCGCGCTGGTGCCCCCCCCCGTTCAACTTCTTGGCGACGCGGTGCACGTCGAGCTGCTGCTTGCTGCGGAAGGACACCTTGATGCGGCCGTCCGGGCGCTCGCTGAGGAAGCCGACGGCTTCCACTTGGCCGACCGCGCGCAGCAGGTCCAGCACCTCGTCGGTGTCGGCGAGGCTGCCGCCGATTTCGTCCAATCGCGCCTGCGCGCTCCACGCGAAGGCCACCTTGCCGCCGCAGTGGTATTCCAGATTCTCCAGCCCCGAACGGATGCCGATCGGACGCTCCGGCTCCGCCTGTTGATAGACGAGGTCGTAGATGCGCGAGGTGTCGATGCCGCGCGCGGCCAGCTCCGCGGCCTCGCGCCAGGCGGTGGGCGTGGCGTTGGAATACTTGAGCCAGCCGGTGTCGGTCATCAGCGCGACGAAGGCCGCCTCGTAGGCGGCGGCGGGCAGATCCTTCGCGCCCAGCGCCGTGGCGAAATGCAGGGCGATCTGCCCGCTGGCGCTGGCCGTCACGTCGTGCACCAGCGCGGTCCAGCCGTGGTCGGCTTCGATCACGTGGTGGTCCACGGCGATACGCGCCATGCCGGATTTCGCGACCGCCTCGCCCAGCGCGCCCAGGCGCGACAGATGATTGCAGTCGCAGACGATCAGCAAATCGGCGGCCGGCGGCAGCGCGCCATCCCAGACGCGCCAGGTCGTCTGACTTTTCAAGAATCCGTAGCGCCCGTCCGGCGGATCCGGCAGCAGGATCTCCACCGGCTTGCCGATCTGGCGCAGCGCGTGGAAGAGCACGATTTGCGCCCCCAGGCAGTCGCCGTCGGCGCGCAGGTGCCCGGACAGCAGCACGCTGCGGCTTTTTCGGACCAGTTCGACGGCTTCACGCATTTTGGGGGTCAGGGATTCTAGCGGCGAGAATTTGCGGCTCCGGCTCGGCCGCGAGCCACGCGCAGAAGGCGGCGGCGCGCCCGGCGACGCGGCCGCCCGCGGCGCGGAGATCGGGGACCGGCGCGCCCAACGAGGCCTCCAGCGCGCGCGCGTCGCGGAAGCGCAGCGGTCGGGCGCGGCGTCCGGGCTCGAGACTCCCGAGGTCGGGCCGCTGCAGCGCGGCCGCGCCGCCCGCGGTGAGCGCCGCCCACCAGGAGGATGCGTCCTGCTCGGGCAGCAGCGCGCAGGCCAGGCGGAATTCGCGCAGCGGATCGAGCGCCTCGTTGGATGCGCGCGAGTCGCAGCCGAGCGCCGCGGGGAAAATTCCGGCCTCGGCGAAGGCCGGCGGCGGCCGGTCGAACCACTGGTGCGTGCCGGGGCAGAACACCAGACTCACGCCGGCGCGCGCGAGCTCCTGCAGTTCGCCGGCGCGCAGCGCGCCGCCATGCACCGCCAGCGTGCCGGGCCGAAGGCCTCCCGCCGCGGCCAGCCACGCGACCGGCGAGGCATGGCGCTCCTCCATCACGCGCCCGCGCCGCGCGCGCAGCAGGTCGGCGAGCGGTCCTGTGCCGTGCGCGAGCGCTTCCCGCTCCTCCTCCGTCTCGCCGAGGTGCAAGGACACCGGACCGGCGGCCGCGCGGAAGAGTTCGCGCGCCAGATTCAGATCCACGGTGTACGGCGCGTGCAAGGCCAGGCCGGCCGACTGCGGGCCCGCGAGCTCCCGCCAGCGCGCCAGCGCGGCGGCGGGCACGTCCGCGGGAAAAGGATCCAGCACCTCGCGCCAGGCCAGCACCTCGGGGCCGTCCTCGTCTGACAATTCGGCGCCGGGTTCGCTGCCGTGCGCCGCAACCAGGCCGCAGCCCCCCCGCCGCAACTCCGCGCGCGCGGCGGCGGCGCTGGCGGCAGCGCTGAGCCGTCCGGACTCAGCGCGCCAAGCCAGGAGGTCCGCGATCCAGGCGGCGAAGGGCTGGCGGCGGAAGCGGGCCGCCGGCGCGTCCCAACCGTCGAGGTGCGCGTGCGCCATCACGGGCGCAGCTGCCCACAACTCGCCGGGGAAGCGCTCCCAGGAGGCGGCGGGCAGCGCGCTCTCCGGCTCCAGAGCCACGATGCGGCCGCCGGCGTCCGTCAAAAGCCCGACGCGCTCCTCGAGCCGCTGAGCGTGCACGAGGAGCGCGTCGGGAAGCAGCGCGCGCGCGCCGGGCGCGATCAGCTGCCCTCCCAATCGAAATTGATCTCGGTGACGCGGAAGAATCCGTTCGCGGCGCCACCCATCAAGCCGTTGATCAGATCCTGGTCGAAGATCACCGTGTAGCGCACCGCGCGCGCCAGCACGAGGCTGAGCTGCGACAGGCCGTCGGTGACGACGCGGAAGCCCGGGATGATCCAGTCGGTGGAGAGGAAGATGTCAGGATCCGCCTCTTCGGATTGCCCCGGCGCCATCCAGGCCGCCTGCAGCGCGATCCAGATCGGCGTCACGCCGGGATCGGTGAGGGTGCCGTCGGAGGCGAAGACGAGGTCGTGCGTGCCGCTGCCGTCGCGGTACTGGCACTTGATTTCCCAGCGCGTCAGCACGATCTGATTGACTTCCGGCGGCGCTTCGTACCAGAAGCTGCGCACGCCGCTGGAGTTGCCGTTGAACACGGTGCCGTCGGAGCCGATGACGTCGCCGCTGGCGGAGTTCGACCAGTTGAAGCGCACCGGACCGCTGTTCGGCAGACCCGGCTGGCCGACCGGCGTCAACTCGACCGCCTCGTCCGGCTCGACGAGATCCTGCAACTGCCCGAGCGAGAGCGGCGTGGCCGAATCCACGCGCACCACGCCCGAGCCGCCGTCGCCGCCGTGGTTGCCGGCCGAGCCGAGGCCGCCCGCGCCGCCGCTGACGCTCACCGCTCCGGTGTCCCAGGTGAAGGGGCCGACCGACTGCAGGAGGATCGCGCCGCCAGAGCCGCCGCCGCCGCCGCCGTCGCCCGGCGTGCCAAAGTTGACGTCGTCCGGCAGCGAGTACGGGATGGACAGCATGAAGGTGCTGTCGCCGCCGTCGCCGCCGCGCGCCTCAATGGTGCCGGTGACGCTCAGTCGCCCGCCGGCGAAGAACTGCGCCGCGCCCGCGCCGGCGCCGCCGCCCGCGCCGTCGCCGCAGCGAAACGTGTCAATCACGCCGTTGGCCAGCGAAGGCGTCTCGTTCCAGGAGCCGTGCTGGTTGTTGCCGGCGCCGCCGCCGCCCGAACCGCCGAGCAGGAAACCCAATTCCGGATCGAGGGTCTCCATGCCGAAGGCTTTGACGAAGTCCCCGCCCTCCGCGTCGAACACCGGACGGCTGCTTGCGCCGGCGGCTCCGTCCCACGTGATGTAGTCGTTGCCGAGGCCGTCGCCGTTGAACTCCCAGATGGATTGGGCCACGTTGACGATCGGTTCCTTGGTGACGTCCAGCAAGTTGCCCAGCGGATCGGTGGCCCCGGGGGTGAAATACTCGCCGCGCTCGCCCGCCGTCCAGTAGCCGCCGCCGCCGGCGCCGCGGCCGCGATGGCGCGCGTGACTCTCGCGCGAGACCGGCGTGCCGTTGTTGATGTAGACGTGCGACCGGATGCGCGCGCCGCCGTTGAGCTGCGGATCCGGAATGACGTTGCTCTTCGGCGGCCAGGCCCAGGAACCCATGCCGGATCCGCCGTCGAGGTCCTCGTCAATCAAGGCCGCGGTACCGGCGCCGTTCGGCGCGCCCGCGGCGGGAATGCCGCCGACGCGATCGCCGTTCATGCCGACGTAGTCGTTGCCCTTGAAGGTGTCGCGGAAGCGGCCCGGCGTCTCGATGCTGCAGGAGCCGTCCTCGATCTGCGCCCAGCCGCAGTTGGCGGTGTCCAGGTAGAACTGGTTCGAACCGAACTCGAATCCCATGCCATCCGGCCCGGCGTACCAGGACATGCCGCCCCGGCCGCCGCTGCCGCCGCTGGCGTTGCCGATGCCCGGTTCGCCGCCGCCGGCGATGCTGTTGCGCGGCTCGCTCGCCTCGGTGAAGGCGTAAGTGCTGCCTTCAGGCAGGTTGAGTTCGAAGAGCGGCACGCCCTTGCCGTAGTTAGGCGGGGCGTCCTCGCCGTCGAGATTCAAACGGCCGCCGAACACGAAATCGCCGCGCGAGATCAGGCGAATCGGCAGCGAGCCGATGGCGGAAATCGCCGAATCGGAACTGACCGAAATCTCTTCGAAGGGGAAAACGCCGCCCGTGACCGTGGCGGACTCGCCGAGGAACTCGGAGAAAATGGCCTGCGAGTCGGTGCTCCACAGCATGACCTGGCCAGTGAGTTCCAGTTTCCCCAGCACGCCGGTACTGCCGCCCAGGTGGTCGCCGGTCACCGGATCCTGGCCGCTGTCCAGCACGCCGGCGATCTCCGCCCACAGTCCGGCGACGCCGCCGGCCGGATCTTCCTTGGATGCGTCGTCGAACGTCTCCTGGATGGAGCCGCTGGTGCTGCTGCCCTCCGGCAGCGGAATGACCAGAATGCCCGCGCCGGCGAGCGGATTCCCCACCAGATCCACGATCTGTTGCGAAAGATTCACCTGCAACTGACGCCGGCCCGCGTCGCCGCTCGGGTAGCCGACCAGCGGCGTGAACACGAGCGTGGTGGTCAGCGAGTTGCGATCGAGCGAGGCGGAGAACAGTCCCGGAATCTCGCTGGAGCTGCCCGACTGCGAGTCCGCCACGGCGACCGTCACCAGCGCGCTGGCGCCCGTCACCGGATCGGCCAACTGCGAAGTGCGCAGAATGTCGCCGAAGACGATCGTGATCGGGAAGATGTTCGTCGTCGGCGGGTTGTCCGCGCTCGGATCGTAGGAAAGGATCGTCGGCGGCCCGGGCACGAGGTCTGCGAGGCCCTGAATGGTGATGGTGCCGCGGATGAAGTTGGAATTCGGCCGGCCCGAAGTGGAACGAACCACGTTGGGGCCGCTGGACGGGATTTCGATTCTGTAAGTGAAGCCGTCGGTGAAGCCGAAAGTCAGACCGCCGCTCGTCTCCAGGAGGGCCGGCCGGAAGGTGACGAGTTTGCCGTT
Source organism: uncultured Planctomycetales bacterium (assembly GCA_964453755.1). GTDB lineage: Bacteria > Planctomycetota > UBA1135 > UBA1135 > UBA1135 > JAQBVK01. The sequence goes on along the minus strand of CAYVPL010000052.1, from coordinate 2,763 downwards.
GACCAGGAAGGATCCCAGCGGCGAGGAGCCGTCCGCCGCGCTCGTCATGGAAATCGAGGAGAAGTTCACTGAGGCCGGATCCACGTCCTGGCTGAACGTGAAGACGATGTCTTTGTTCGCCTGCCAGGTTGAGACGGCGAAGGTGGTGCCGCCGCAGCCCAGGGAGCAGACCGTCAGGCCAAAGGCCCCGGAACTGGTCGCGCCGCTGCCCGAGCCGCCCAGGCAGGAGCCCAGGCTGAGGGCGAGAAGGGCCGGCAAAGCCGCCAGGATGGCAAGAGATTTGCCAGGAAGGGTGCGGAGTGGGGACGACATGCGAATCGGGCTGTGCAGCAACGCTTAAAGTCTACCAAGCCAGGGGACCAGGACACCCCCATCCATGCGAATGCCGTGCCAATCCCCGCGCTCCTGCTCGCCAGGGCCAAGAGGCCTCTTCCTGGCGCTGGGAGGCCTTCTCAGCCTCTTGGGCCTGCCCTCGTGCGATGGCGCACATACCGAGTTGCAGCCGCACCCCTTGGTCTTGGAGGCCGGCGCCTGCGAGGCCTACGCGGCTGCCGCAGCAGCCGGCTCCGAGCCGGCGGAGACTCTGCGCGCCCAAGGCCTGGCCGCAGCGCGGCAACTGAAGGCCGGAGTTCCGGCCGAGGAGTGGGAAACTGCGCAGGCGGCCATGCGCAGGCTGGCCCAGGCCCCCGCCTGCAGCCCGGCCGCCGGGGAACTCCCCTGGGCGGACTGGATCCGGGAAACCCGCCGCAGCGACCCGGAATTCTGCGCCCAGCAACTGCATGCGGCACATTGCGCGCTCGGCGCCGGAGCGCTGCCCTTGGCGGTGGAACTGGACGAGCGCGAAACTCACGACGAATTGAGATTGGCGGCCCACCGCGTGCTGTGGCGGGAAGATCCCGGCCAGGCTGCCGCCCGCGCCCGCGCCTTGCTGTTCCGCGAACCGCCGCGGGCGTCGGACCGGCTGCGGCCGGTCTACGTGGATTTGATTCTGCCTTTGGCGCCGGCCGCGGAAGCCTTCGAACTGCGGATGTCCGTTGCGGCCGACGACGGCATGGAGCATCGCGCCCGTCTCGAGGCCCTGCGCGCCTTGCGCGAGACCGGCGACCCGGCGGCGGCGCCGGTGCTCGAGTCCATCTTTCTCGGCGAGCACGCCAACTTCATCATTCGGCGCGAATCCATGATGGTGCTTCTCGCGCTCGACCCGCCGCGCGCGCGCGCCCTGATGGCGCGGCGCTTTCCCGAGGAGTCCACCGATCCCGGGCTGCGTGAGTTTCTGGACGGCTTGCGCGCGCAGGAAGGCGTGGTGGCGCGCTGAAGCCGGTGCGCATCTTCGACACGCACTGCCATCCCCTCTGGCGCGACGCCGAGGATCCGGCGCTGGCCCAGATCGAGCGCGCCCGCGCCGCCGGCGTGGCGGCGCTGCTCTGCGTCGCCACCGACGCGCCCAGCGCCCGCGCGGCCCGCGAGCTGGCGCGCCTCCGGCCGGACTTCGTCGCCGCCAGCGCCGGCCTGCACCCGAACGACGCCGGCGACCCTGCCGCGCTGGAGCACGCGCTGGCCGAAATCGCGGCGCTGGCGCGGGAAGGCGGCTTCGCGGCCATCGGCGAGACCGGGCTGGATTTTTTCCGCGATCGCGCGGCGCCGGAACTGCAAGAACGCTCGCTGCTCTTTCATCTCGATCTGGCGCGCGAACTGGATCTGCCCGTGATCCTCCACTGCCGCGCGGCGGCGGCGCGGCTCGCGGAGCTGCTCGAGCAGCGCGCCCCGCTGCGCGGCGTCATGCACTGCTACTCGGAAGGACCCGATCTCATCGGCCGATTCCTGGCCTGCGGACTGCACGTTTCCTTTGCCGGGAATCTCACCTATCCCAAATCCGAAGCGTTGCGCGCGGCCTGCGCGCTGGTGCCGCGCGAGCGCCTGCTGGTCGAGACCGACGCGCCCTTTCTGCCGCCGCAGCCGACGCGCGGCCAGCCCAACGAGCCGGCCTTCATCCGCTTCACCCTCGAGGCTCTGGCCGCCGCGCGCGGCGAGCAGGCCGAGGACACGGCGCGTCTCACCTTTGACAACGCCTGCGCGCTCTTGCGGCGCTCCTAGAACCTCAGCAGCACGCCCGGCTCGAGCTCGGCGGCGGCCGGCGGCTCCGGCGCAGGGGCGTCGCGGCCTCCGGAATCGCGCAGGCGGCGGATTTCGCGCGCGGCGAAATCGGCCCAATAGACGTGCTGGCCCGAGAAGCCGCGCAGATTGGGCCAAGCCCAGCAGCCGACGACGGCGCCGCCGGCGTCGCGCGCGAGCCGGTAGCGGAACCCGCCGCGATGGGCCACGCTCTCCGTATCCACGATGAATCCGGGGGCCAGCAGCGGGGCGCGCGAGGTGAAGCGGCCGGGAGTCTCCGCGCCGATCGGCGGCTCTTCGGACAGGCGGTGCAGCGGCGCGAAGGCGCCGGTTTCCGCCTGCCACGCGCGCTCGCCGGCCGCGATCATGGCCAGATAGCCGAGCGCCTGCTCCTCGTTCACCGCCCGCCGCGGCGCCAGCGCGCGGGGCAGCAGCATCGTGGACGCCACCAGGATCAGCGCGCAGACCGCGAGGAATTCGAGGATGGAGAAGCCGCGTCTCATTCGGCGGCCGCCGCGGGAAGGTGCTGGGCGACCACCGCGGCCTGGGCCTGCGCCGGCATCGGCTCGTAGTCGGTCTGGCGCATGGTGAAGGAACCTTCGCCGTGGGTCATGGAGCGGACGACCGCGATCTTGTCGGCGATCGAAGCCA
>CAYVPL010000051.1:0-12712 GCA_964453755.1 uncultured Planctomycetales bacterium | reverse complement strand
TGCGCGAGGACAGCCGCGAGCGGCGCCCGGCGTCGCGCACGGCGCGCTCGACCAGGGCCTGCAGGCCGTCCCGGGCCAGCGGCAGGAGACCTTCGCGCGCGGCCAGGTCCCGGAACAGGTGGGCCAGATCGGCGACGTGCTCCTGGCTGAGCGCCACGCTGTCGTCGAAGTCCGCTTTGACTTTGAAAATGTGAAGGAAGTCGAAGTCTTGGTCGTGCAGGCCCTCGTACAGATCCTCGTCGCCAACCAGCACCACCTTGACGCGGATCGGAATCGCTTCGGGGCGCGCGCCGGTGACGCCGAGCGGCGACAAACCCTCGAGCGCGTGCACGGCGAGGCGGCCGTTCTGGAGCGTGCGCTTGAGCGCGCGCCAGACTTCGGCCTCCTTGAACACGTCGCGGGCGTTGACCACCAGGAAGCCGCCGTCGGCGGACAGCAGCGAGCCGGGCCGCACCGCCTTGTGAATGTGGCCGGGACCGTTGCGGATCACGTGCCGCTCGACGGTGCCGAACAGGTTCGAGTAATTCGGATGCTGCTCGAAGACGATCGGGCAGTCGCGATCGCGCAAGGTGCGCACGATGTGCACTTCGAACACCTCGAGGCCCGGCCGCGCGGGATTGGCGGTGGACTCCTCTTCGTCCTCGTCCTCGGCGGCCGCCGCGGCGCGGCTCTGCCGCTGCAGGAACAGCTGCGTGTTGTTGAGGGCGAAGCGCGCGCAGTCGCCGAGCCAGGCGCCGAGATGCTCGTCGGCGCGCAGCTCCTCGGCCAGCGCCAAGGTCAGGCCTTCCACGGCCTCCTGCACGACCGCTTCGTCCATCGCGCGCACTTCGCGCACGAGACGCAGGCCGAGCGCGCGCGACTGATGCTGCGCCTTGTCGAGTTCGGGCAGCAGGCGCTCGCGCGCCGCCAGGGCCTCGTCGACCTCGGCGGCATCGGCGGCGCCGCTCTTCGCCAACTCCTGGGCGCGCGCCGGCGCGACGGTCTCGGCGCCGACGACCAGATGCACTTCGCGGCGCGAGCCGACTTCGTCCTCGACGGTCACGATCGCCAGGCCGGCCGCGGCCATGCGCTTCTCCAGCCGCTGCAGCAGCTGCTGCTCCGCCTTCTGGTACTTGCGGAACATGGCGTGCCGGCGGCCCAGGTGGCCCTCGCTGCGCTGCAGCTTCGGCACCTCAGTGGAGAGCGCGTGCACCCACCGGTCCATGCCTTCGGCCAGCGCGGCGGCGCCGCCCGGCTTGAGCGCCAGATGCTTGGGCTCGATCGGGCTCTCGAAATTGTGAACGAAAACGTGGTCGCGCGGGATTTGACAACTCAACCGCATCTGCCGCAGCAGCGATACCACCAGTTCGGCGCGGTCGGTGCCGCCGATGCCGCAGACGAAGACGTTGTAGCCGGGGGCGTCGAGGGCCAATCCCATCTCGAGCGCGGCCAGCGCGCGCTCTTGCCCGAACAGGGTCTCGCGGGCGGCGAGGGCGCGCCGGCGCGGCGCCGGAATCCAGGCGGCCGGACAGTTCCAGCGCAGTTCGGAGGGCATCAAGCGGCGCGGCTGGCCGCGGCCCGGCGGAGAAGTGTTTCGTGCCATGTTCAGCCTTGTTCGGCGCGGCGGATCGCGTCCTGCAGTTTGCGCACGTCTTCCGGCGAGGCATTCTGCGCGCGCGCCGCCTCCAGTCCGCGGCGCAGATCGGCCAGGCCGTCGGCCTTGCGGCCGAACCAGAGCAGCGTCATGCCGCGGGCCGCCCAGGCTTGGTAGCGCTGGGGGTCGAGTTCGATCGCCCGGCTGAAGAGCGGCAGGCCCTCTTGGATCAACTTCTGCGCGCCGGCGTCGTCACCCGCGGCGAGACGTTCGCGGCCGAGGTCGAGCTTCATGTTGCCCATGAACTCGTAGAGCACCGCCGGCCGATGGCCGAGGCGCTCGGCGAGCTCGAAGCGGGCCAGCGCCTCGGCGGGACGGCCGTAGTTCAGCCAGGCCTCGCCGACGTGCATCTCGTACTCGGGGCGGTAGATCGCGACTTCGTCGAAGCCCTGCGCGCGCAGGCTGGCGTCCACCGCGAGCGGGCCGCCGAGCGCGAGCAGGCACAGCAACCCCGCGCCGATGCGCGGTTGGATCCGCGCCAGCGCCGCAATGCCGTAGGGCGCGAGCAGGCAGGCGGGCACGGCCACCGGCAGGCGGTAGCGCGGCGAGAACCAGAAGGCGATCACGATGGCGATCGGCAGCAGCAGCAGCAGCGTCTCCGGCAGGCCGCTGCGGCCGCGCCGCACCAGCAGGAAGCCGGCCCCGATCAGCGCGGGCACGATCAGCCAGCCCGTGGGCAGGCCGCCGCCGGGCAGCACGACCGGCTTCGGCAGTTGCGGATCGCGGATTTCCTGGGCGAGCGCCGAGATGTCGCTGTAGTTGCGGCCGAAGAAGAGATAGGAGGCTTTGCGCAAGTGCAGAGTGAGCGCCTCGCGCGGATGCTCCAGGTTCCAGTCGAGGCCGAGGCGGAAGAAGTAGGAGTTGACGTTCTTCCAGCCCTCCGTGCCGGTCGCCGCCTTGGCGGTTTGATAGGCCGACTGGTTCTGAATGCTGCGCTCGACTGCGACGCCGGGCACGGGCGTGTAATGGCCGTAGGCGTTCTGCGAATTGCCGTGCGCGTAGGTGATGCCGGATTGCGCGCTGATCAGGATCAGTTCCGGACCGCCCGGGCTGCCGCGCGTGGCCAGCCAGTTGTGCAGCGTCGCGGGCGCGATTGCGCACAGCGCTGCGGCGGCGACGGCGCCCGACGCGCGCCAGCCGGCGCGGCTGCGGAAGCCCAGCCACAGGGGCAGGGCGCCGATCAGCAGGAGCATGGTCGGATTGGCCAGCGCGTTGAGTCCGAGCAGGAGACCGGCGGCGATCCAACTGCGCGGACCCGGCCGGCGCTCGACGGCGTCGGCGGCGCAGAGGAATCCGGCCAGCAGGAACAATTGCAGGCTGGAGTTGAGGATGCGCTGCGAGAAGAAGGCTGGTTCGCCCAGCGCCAGAAAGAGCGCAGCGGCGGCGAGGCCGTAGCCGGCGTGGCCAAGGCGTCGCGCGCCCAATCGGTAGAGCAGAACAGCGGTGACGGAACGCAGCAGCAGCTGCACGACGAACACGCTCAGCAATCCGCCGCCAAGGGAGCGGATGAAGGCGAGAAAGTAGGGATAGAGCGGCGCGGACAGGAAAGGCTCGGCGCCGATCCATTGCCCGTCGGCGATGCGGGCCGCCCACTTCCAATACTCGTCGCCGTCGCTCTGCGGCACCCACAGCAAGGGGTTCGACTGCCAGCCGCGATGCAACACCCAGAACTGCAGCGCCAAGTCCAGGCAGATCAGCAGCGCGACCCAGAAAGCGGGACGGCGCAGCGAATGGACGCGAAAGGCCGGCACTGGAGGGGATTGTAGGACCGCCCCGCAGATACTGGCCCAGACGGCTGGAGGTCCGGAACGCCAGCACCAGGCGCGGCCGAACCCGATCCCAGGCGTGGTCAGCGGCCGATCTGCGCCATCCGCGCGCGCAACAGCTCCACCAGCCTGGTGTCGCCGCGCTCGCGGGCGAGGCGCTCGGCTTCTACGAGATGGCGGCGGGCTTCGTTGCGGTCGCCCAGCTTGTCCAAGAGGTTGCCGCGCGTCACCCACACGTCGAGTTGTTGTGGATCCAGCTCGAGGCAACTGCGGAAATTCGCCAGTGCTTCGCCATACGAAACGGCGGCGCCCGCGGCATCGCCGGCCTGCTCGCGCTGCAGGCCCAGATCCATGCGCGCGCGGCCGAGCGTCTCGTGCACCGTCGCGGGCTCGAAGCCGGCGGCGAGGGCGGCGCTGAGGCGGGGGATGGCCTCCGCCGGCCGCCGCCACTCGTAGAGTTGGTGGCCGAGGTGATACTCGTATTCGGGCCGGTAGCGCTCGGCGTCGTCGAGCCCGCTGCCGAGGGTTGCCGCGCGGCCGACCGCCGGTACCAGCAGCAGAGTCAGGAGGCCTGCGATCGCGAGCGGGCGCGAGGGCAGCGCTGCCAGCCGCGCGATGCCGTAGGGCGCCAGCAGGCAGGCCGCGGGAATCAGCGGCATGCGGTAGCGGGGCGAGAACCAGAACAGCAGCACCACCAGGCAGGGCAGCAGCAGCAGCGCGAGTTCGGGCCCGGCCTGACGGCCGCGTGCGCGCAGCAGGAAGGCGGCGCCAGCCAGAGCGGCAGGCAACAGCCATCCGGTTTGCAGCAGGATCTGCGGCGGGGTGGTGCGCGGCAGAGCCGCGTCCTGGCGCTCGAGGCTGACGTTGTAGAGGTCGCCGTAATCCTGGCCGAAGAAGAGGAAGGCCAGCTTGCGCAAGTGCAGCCGCAGCGCCTCGCCCGGATGCGCGCGCAGCCAGTCGGTGGCTTGGCCGCGGAAGTAACGATCCGTCGCCTTCCAGCCCGCCACGCCGGTCGCCTGGAAGGCGGCTTCGTATGCCTCCTGGTTTTGCAGTGCGCGCGCCTGCGACACGCCCGGCAGCGCGCGGTACACGCCCAATGCGCCGGGCCCGTTGCCGTGCGCGTACGTCACGCCGGATTGCGCGCTGACCAGGATGAACTCGGCGCCGCCGCGCGCGCCGCGCGTGGCGAGGTGATTGTGAAGCGTGGCGGGCGCCAGCGTCAGCAGCGCCAATCCCGCGACCAGCGCGGACTGTCCCCACTCCCGCCGGCTGCGCCAGCCCAGCCACAGCGGCAGCAGGGGCAGGAGCAGCAGCATGGACGGATTGGCCAGCACGTTGAGCCCGAGCAGCAGGCCGACGGCGGCGAGGCGGTGTCGGGTGCGCTCCGCTTCGTTGACCGGGCAGGCCGCCAGCAGTCCGGCGAGCAGGGCCAGCTGCAGGCCGCAATTCAGGATGCGCGAACTGTAGAAGGCGGGCTCGAGCAGGAGCAGGAACAGCAGGGCCGCGGCGAGTCCGTAGCCCGGATGCCCGAAGCGGCGCGCGGCGGCGCGGAACAGCAGGAAGGCCGTCAGACTGCGCAGCAGCGCCTGGATGACGAACACCGTGGGCAGTCCGCCGCCCGCCGCGCGCACCAGGCTCAGGAAGAAGGGATAGAGCGGCGCCGACAGAAACGGGGTGTCGCCCACGAGCTCGCCGTCCGCGATGCGCTGCGACCACTCCCAGTACTCGAGAGCGTCGCCCTCGGGCATCTGCAGCAGGGGATGCGACGGCCAGGCGCGGGCGATGGCGCTGCCGAGCAGAAGCGCATCCAGCGCGAGAATGAGAACGAGAAGAACGCTGGGCCGACGGAAGTGCTCGAAGGCTGCGGGCAAATGCTAGAGGTAGATGGTGATACCGGCGTACGGACCTTCGAATTCCAGGTCGGCGACCATGCTCGTGCCGTCCACTTCGCCGTCCAATTCCATGAATACGGACCGGTAGCCGACCATCAGCTCGATGTGCCAGAAGATTTCCCACTGCGCGGCGATGTCCCAGTCGAAGATGCCGACGTCGGCGTCGTCGTACTCGATGTCCATGCCGCTCAGCTCGCCGCCGAGGCGCGTGTTGAAGGGCAGCGCCACGTCGACGCGGAAGCCCAGGAGAGGAATCGGGATTTCTTGATTCTCGAGGATCGTCTGCACGTCGCCGGCTTGCACGGAACCGGGGCCCTGGCTCTCTTGTGAGATGAGGTCGAACTGATCCACCTCCAGGTAGTCCACTCCCGCCAGGAGGCCGATGCGGAAGGCCGGGCTGTTGAAGAGGTCGATGCCGAGCAGGACTTTGGACATGCTCATGTCCATTTCCGAGTTCACGTCGAGGTCGCCGGAAATGGGCTGGCCGCCGAACTCCGTGCCCGACGTGACGGTGCCGGCGTTGGAGCCGTCGTACGTCATGCGCGCGACGGAGAGTTCGAACGGCGCAAAGCCGATGCGGCCAGCGCTGTAGAGCACGTTCTCGGTGTTGTCCGCGAGATCCAGGTCGCCGGAGAAGTCCGATCCGCCGCCGGAGGAATCATCCACCGAGATGCCGGTGCCGCTCATCTTGAAAGAGTGGGCGTAGCCAGCGACGGAGGCGCTGCCGTGGAGATCGCTCCAGGCCGCGTCACCGGGAATCGCGCAGGCGGGCAGCAGCAAGGCGGCAAGACCCAGAGCGGGCAAGAATTTCATGGTCTTCAAGGTACGGATGCAGGCGGGGCAACTCAAGCGCCGCCCAGCAGCCGGCGCGGGACCCAACGGTGCCGCCGGCGGGCGGATTCGAGCAGAATCAAACTCACTTCGCTCTGCCAGCGCGGACGCTCGAGCATGCCGGCGTCGTACCGGGCCAGCGCCTGCCAGCGCTCGGCCGCGCGCACGACCGGCGGCAGTCCGGCGTTCACGGCGGCAAGATCGCGCAGAATCAGCCCCCGCGGGATGGGACCCGCGCTGAAGCGGTTGCGGTCGTGGTCGATGAAGGCGAAGCGTTCGCCCCGCGCCGCCGTGACCATGACGTTGCTCGGCTTGAGGTCGCGGTAGGCGACGCCCGCGGCGTGCAGGCGGCGCAAGCAATCGGCAAAGTCGGCCAAGAGCGCGCGCCGTTCCGGCTCGTCGAGCCGTCCCGCAAGTTCATGCAGCGGCTCGTGTCCATCGAGTGCTCGCAGCAGGAGCCATGATCCGCAGCCTGGCCGCGACCAGGCTGCCAGCGGTTCCGCCACGCGAAAGCCGCGCCTCTGCAGGGCGCGCGCGGCCAGCAGGCTGCGCACGGCTTTGGAGCGGGCGCAGGCGTCGCGCGGATCAAAGAATCGTCCGGGCAGATAATGCTTCAACACGACCGGTCCGAGCTCCGGCGCGCTGGCGAGTCGCGGAATTCTCTGCACCAACGAGCGGTCGCCCTGCTTGAGCGCTTGCGCGCTGGCGGCGGCCGCGGATTCCGCGTCCTGCGGATCCAGCCGCTGGCCGACGCAGAGGAGCGGATGCCGGCCCACGCGCAGCGGCGAAAGGTTGCGCGCTTCGGCGCGATCGGCGCGGCGCTGCATCCGTCGCCAAGCAGGGTCGGGATCCTGCGCGGCGGCAGCGGAGCCTGACATGCCGGGCGCGATCGCCGGGAGTTCGTGAACCTTGCGCGACCTCAAGAAACTTGGCATGGTATTCGCTTGAGCGTTCCGCAGCGGCTCCCGATCAGCCTCGTCGTCATCGCTCAGAACGAGGAGGCGCACATCGGTGACTGCCTGAACAGCGCCGATTTCTGCGAGGAGCGGCTGGTGCTCGACGGCGGCTCCCGGGACGATACGGTCGCCCGCGCCCGCGCGGCGGGGGCGCGCGTCGAAACCCGCCCCTTCGACGGCTGGATCAGCCAGAAAAATGCCGCGCTCCAGCTCGCGCGCCACGATTGGGTGCTCAGCCTGGACGCGGACGAACGCGTTTCGCCGCAACTGCGCAGTGAAATCCTGGCGCTCTTCGCCGCCGGCGCGCCGCCGCTCGCCGGCTACTCGATGCCGCGCCTGTCCTTCCATCTGCAGCGCTGGATCCGCGGCGGCGGCTGGTATCCGGATCGGAAGCTGCGGCTGTTCCGCAAGTCGCAAGGTCGCTGGGCCGGGCGCGATCCGCACGACAAACTCGCGCTCGAAGGGCCGGTCGGCCGCCTGCGCGGAGATCTGCTGCATTACGCCTACCGCGATCTCCGCCACCACCTGGAGAAGATGGACCGCTACACCAGCGTCGCCGCCGAGCGCTTGCACGAAGAAGGCCGCGGCTGGGCGCTGCCGCAACTGATCCTGCGGCCGCCCTTGGCATTCCTCCGCGACTACGTGTTCCTGGCCGGATTTCGCGATGGCCGCGCCGGCCTGATCCTCGCGGCGCTCTCGGCCCGCTATCAGTGGCAGCGATTCCGCAAGCTGCACCGCCTGCGCCGCGCAACCGCCGCCTCGCGTCCCTAGGATGAGGGCGTGCGGGCATCGGCTTCCGCGCTTCCCCAGGCTCGTCCGGCCCTGCTGGTGATCGCCGCCGGTCTGGTGGCGGTGACCCCAGTCTGGTCGACGGCCGCCTACTCCATTTCCCTGGTGCTGTTGCTGGCCGCGTGGCTGGCGAACGCGCCCTGGCAGCGCCCCGGCTGGCGGCCGCCGTTTCTGCCCGGCATCGCGGCCTTCGCCGGCTGCCTGCTGGCCGCGTGCCTCGCCGCCGAAGACAAGGCCGCCGCTTGGGAGGAATTCAGTTCTTACTATCCATTCCTGGTCCTGATGCTCGCGGGCGACGCCCTGCGCGGCGAGCGCGACCTCCGCCGCATCGGCGTCTGCTTTCTCGTTTCCTGCGGCCTCGCCGCCGCCGTGGCCACCGCCCAGAGCCTGGGCATCGTTTCGTGGCAGGAGACGCGCTTTCGCGGCACGGTCGGCATTTTCGAATACGCCGCCTGCATGGTGATGGGCTGGGGCGTGGCCGCATGGATGTTCGTGCAGGCCCGCAGCCGCTGGACCGCCGCTGGTCTCTTTCTGCTGTCGCTGCTGTTTCTCGACGCCATCCGCCTCAACGCCACCCGCGCCTCGCTGATCGCGCTGCCCGCGGTCTTCGCCGTGATCGTCGTGTGCGGGTGGAGCGAGAAGCGGAAGTTGCTGCTGCTGCTGCTGCCCTTCGCGATCGCGGTGCCCGTGGTGATGGGATCGGAACTCGGCTCGCGCATGCGCCAGGCGGACAGCGAGTTCAATCCCGGCGACCCGCAGAGCCAGCGCCAAGTGATCTGGGAGTATTCGTGGACGCTCTTCCGGGACGATCCCTGGCTGGGCAGCGGGCCCGGCGCCTTCGCCGCCAGCACCGAGCGCCTGAAGGAGGATCCGCGTATGGCGGACATTCCGCGGCTCAAGCATCCGTACCGGACGGCGCACAGCATTCCGCTGCATCTGCTGGCCACGTCAGGCATCGTCGGACTGGCGGGCTTTCTCGCCTGGGCCGTCGTGACCGCCGCCTACTTCGTGCGCGCCTCGCGCTTCTCGGTGCGCATGGCGGCGCCTGCGCTCTTCGTGTTCGCGGCGGTGCTCGCCTTCGGCATCACCGACATGAGCCTGCTGAACACTCGCATCAACGGCCTGCTGTGCCTGGCGCTCGGTCTCGGCGCTTCGGCGCTGCGGGCGCAGCAAGGCCTGCCGGCCGCGCCCGCGGCGCGCCCAGCCGCGCCATGAACACCTGGCCGCAGGTGCTGAGCCTCGCGCAGGCGGCGCGCGCTGCCGGCGGCCGCGCGTTCCTGGTCGGCGGCGCGGTGCGCGACCGGCTGCTGGGCCGGCCCGGCAAGGACGCCGACGTCGAGGTGCACGGGCTCGAGCCGGCGCGCGTCGAAGAACTCGCGGCGGCGCTCGGCAAAGTGCACCTGGTCGGGCGCCAGTTCGCGGTGTTGCACGTCGCGACGCCGGCAGGCCAGATCGAAATTTCCTTGCCGCGGCGCGAGTCGAAGACCGGGCCGGGGCACAAAGGCTTCGCCGTGAGCGCCGAGCCGCACCTCGGCCCGCTGGAGGCCTCGCGGCGCCGCGATTTCACCGTCAACGCGATGCTCGAGGATCCGCTGACGGGAGAAGTCCTCGATCCCTGGGACGGCCGCCGCGATCTGCGCCGCGGCGTCCTGCGCCACGTGTCGTCCGCATTCGCCGAGGATCCACTGCGGGTGCTGCGCGCCGGCCGCTTCGCCGCGCGCTTCGGTTGGACCATGCATCCGGCCACCGCCGCCCTGTGCCGCAGCCTCGACTTGTCCGAGCTGCCGCGCGAGCGCCTCGAGCGCGAGTGGCGCGAGATTCTCGTGAACGGCGCTCACCCCGGCCGCGGACTCTGCGTGCTGGAGGAGTGCGGCGCGCTGCGCTTCTTCCCCGAACTGGCGGCGCTGCGCGGCGTGCCGCAGGATCCGGTCTGGCATCCGGAAGGCGACGTGCTCACGCACACGGCGCTCTGTCTCGACGCCGGGGTGCGGGTGCGCGGCGAGATGGAAGATCCGTGGGCCGAGATGCTGGGCATCCTGTGCCACGACCTCGGCAAAGCCACCACCACGGTGTTCGAGCGCGGCCGCTGGCGCAGCGCCGGCCACGACGAGGCGGGCGCTGATCTGACCATTTCCCTGCTCGCGCGCATCACCGAGCAGTCCGGCCTCGCCGACAAAGTGGCCGCGCTCGTGCGCGAACATCTGCGCCCATGCCAGCTGCATGCGGTGCGGGAGCAGATCGGCGAAGCGGCCATTCGCCGCCTGGCCACGCGCGTGGACATTCGGGCGCTGGTGCGCGTGGCCTGGGCCGATGCGGCCGGCCGCGGCGAGGAGTTGCCCGATCCGTGGCCTTCGAGCGTGTGGCTGCTCGAGCGCGCCGCCAGCCTGGGCGTGCGCGATGCCGCTCCGACGCCCTTCCTCCAGGGCCGCGACGCGCTGGCCTGCGGCCTGCCGCCCGGGCCGAAGGTGGGGGAGTTGATGCGCCGCGCCTACGAGTTGCAGCTGGACGGCGGCTTGGGTTCGCGCGAGGCGGCGCTGGACTGGCTGCGCGCGCAGATTTCGTAGAGCGCCGCGCGCTCCGCCGCGCTCAGCGCCGCGTCGAGCGCCGGAAAGAATCCGGCGCGCTCGCGCTGGTCGTGATGCTCGAGCAGCTCGCGGAGGTTGCGGCTGTCGAGGATCAGATCCACCCGCTGGCGCGGCGGGATCGGCGCCGCCGACGCCGGCAGCTGCGCGCGCGCGCGATCCAGCAGCCGCCGAATTTTGTCATGCTCGCCGCGCAAGATGTCGACGGTGCAGCCCGGGCTTTCCAGTCCGCGCGCCTGAAAGAGCGGCAGCAGATGCTCTTCCTCCATCGCCGCGTGCGCGCGCAGCAGCGCGTCGAAGGCCGCGAAGCTCGCGCGCGCGCTGCCGGCGTCCCCGGCGGCGACGGCCTCCAGCCAGTCGTACAGCCGGCGGAGGATCTCGTCGTGCGCGCCGGCCAGGTCGGCGAGTTGCGGCGCGGGCGCGGCCCTCACGATCCGGCTCCTGGCTGCCCGCCGCGCGAGCGCAGCAGGCGCCCCGTGACGGCGACGGTCAGCCGCCGCGTGCTGAAGCGCTGGGCGAAGACCAGGAACCGGTTGAGCCGCCCGTGCACGAAGGAGCGGCTGCGCCCGAGGCGTTCGAGGGTCTCTTTGACAACGTCTTCGGGCCGCGCGGCGATCCCCGCCACCGCTCCCTGGACCTGCGCGATGCCGTGAAACTCCGTCGCCGTGTGGCCGGGCGACACGACGATCACGTCCACGCCCGTGCCCCGCAGCTCCTCGCCGAGCGCCTCGCCGAGCAGCAGATCGAAACCCTTGGTCGCGCCGTAGAGGCTCATGTGCGGCACCCCTTGATAGCCGGCGGTGCTCGCCACCAGGATCATCCCGCCAGCCCTGCGCGCGACCAGCCGCGGCAACAAGCGGCGCGCGATCAGGACCGGCGCCTCGCAGTTGACGCGCACCATGCGCCGCATCGCCGCCGGATCCTGCTCCAGGAAGGAGCCCTGCCAACCGAAGCCGGCGTTGTTCACGACCAGGCCGAGGTCGAGATCGGCCAGCGCGAGCGCCAGCTGCTCCGGCGCCTCCGGCTGCTCCAAATCCATGGCCAGCACCCGCGTTTGAATGCGGTGCTCCCGGCGCAGGTCGGCGGCCAGGCGCTCCAGCCGGTCCTGCCGCCGCGCCACGAGGGCCAGATCCAGACCGCGGCGGGCCAAGGCCAGGGCGAATTGCTCGCCGATGCCGGAGGAGGCGCCGGTCACGACCGCCCACGGTCCGTAGCGACTGCGGAAATCCATCGTCCCAGCCTAGAATGCCGGAGGGCGCAGAAGGCGGGCGGCGGGCAAAAAAATAAGCGTCACGACCCCCCCGGATCATGACGCTTTCCCGCGCGCTCCGGGATTGCTCCCAGGAGGGCAGGTCGTCGGTGCCATCCCCCCGAACGGCCGCCGACGTTCCCCTTTAGGATTCAGACGCCACGCGGTAACGGTTTTTTGCGATTTCTTTCCCCTTCCGAGTCCATCACCTTGCCTACCCCCGCGCGGCCATGAGCCAGCCGTCCGCCTGGACCCTGGCGGATCCGCCGGCGGTGCTGCCCGGCATCGGTCCGGGCCGCGCCCGGGCGCTGCAGGCCAGCCTCGGCATCGGCGACCTCGGCGCCTTGCTCCGTTTGCTCCCGCGCACCTACGAGCAGCCTGGCCGGCCCATCCTCGCCGCCGATTTCCTGCCGGCGCCGTCCGCGGCGGCAACCCTGCCGGCTGAGCGCGTGCGCCTGCGGGCGCGGGTGCTGAGCCTCAGCCTCTGGCCGCCGCGCGGGCGGCGCAGCACGCTGACGGTGCGCCTCGAGAGCCTCGACTTTCCCGGCCAGCGCCTGCAAGCCCTCTACTTCAACCAGCCCTATCTCAAGCCGCGCTTTCCCGCCGGCCGCGAACTTTGGCTCGAGGGCCGGCTGACTTTCCGGACGCACTGCGCGCTGCTGGCGCCCCGGATTCTGAGCGAGGAGGAAGCGCATGCGCGCGCGCCGCTGCCGCACTACCCCGACGCTCCCGGCGTGCCTCCCGAGATTCTGCGCAAGGCGCTGCGGGCCGCGCTCGAAGTGCTGCCGCAGCTGCCGGATCCCATCCCCGTGGAGTTGCGCCGGCGCGCCGCGCTGCCCGAACTGGCGCAAGCCTTGCGCGCCTTGCACGCGCCGCGCGACGCCGAGGACGTGGAGGCGGGACGGCGGCGCCTGGCGCTGGACGAAGTGCTGCGCCTCGAGGAGGCACATCGCCAAGTTCGGGCCGCCAGCGCCCGCACCCCCCTGCGCGCGGTGGATCCGCGCGTGTGGGAGC
>CAYVPL010000050.1:0-12789 GCA_964453755.1 uncultured Planctomycetales bacterium | reverse complement strand
CCATGCAGGCCCAATTCATGCCCGGAATGCCCGCGTTCAGGAAAATTGTCAGATCCGTGTCGTTGGGCATGAGGTCATAGACCGCCTTCGCCAGCGAGGATCCCGCCGGATGAGGCGCGCGCGTCAGGGCGCTGATCAGGGCGCCGTTCTCCGGACTGGTCTGGAACATCCAGGCCGGGCCGCCGCTGCCGCGCGCTTCGAAGTTCAGCGCCAGCGCGACGTCCTTGGCCCAGGGATGGGGAGGCGCCCCGCCGTCGCCGCCGACCAGGAACGCGCGCGCGCCCAGCAACGCGATTTCCTCGCCGTCGGTGAAAAGCAGGATCAAGTCGCGCGCGGCAGGCGGCTTCGTCAGCAGCGCGCGCGCCGCCTCCAGCAGCACGGCGCAGCCCAGCGCGTCGTCGCCGGCGCCGGGACCCGCGGCGACGGAGTCGTAGTGCGCGCAGAGCAGCACCGCTCCCGGTTGGACGCCGGTGCCCGCGCGCCGGGCCAGCAGGTTGGTGACAGGGTGGCCGTCCACCACGCTCTCCTGCTCCACCGGCTCCAGCCCGAGGGCGCGCAGCTGTTCCGCCAGAAAGGCGCGCGCGGCGGCGTGGTGGGGGGACGGGCGCGCGCGAGGCGCCGCGGCCAGCGTTTCGATGATCGGGAAGGCGCGCTCGGCCGAGAACTCGGCCGCCGGCGCGTCGGCGGGCAGAGGCCCGGGCGGCCGGAGACCGCGCGCGGCCAAGCCGAGGCCGGCGGCGACGAAGACCCAGAGCAGCCGCTGCGCGCCGCGCATGCTCATCCTGCAGCCAGCGGATGGCTGCGCCGCGCCGCGTTATTTCTTGACAATGCGGCCGTCCTTCATGATCAAGACGAAGTTGCGCGCAGGATCGGCGACAAGGTTCAGGTCGGCGAGCGGATTGCCGGCGACGAGGATGAGATCCGCCAGCGCGCCAGCCTCGACGACGCCGACCGGGCCCTCGTAGGAGCTGCGCTTGCCGGACATGGCCAGCAGTTCCGCGTTGCCGCTGGTGGCCATGCGCAGCGCCTCCGCCGGGGTGTACCAGCGGGTCATCTTGGCCAGATCACGCCCTTGCTGCGCCGCGGATTCGGCGCTGAACAGGACGTCGGTGCCCCAAGCCAACTTGATGCCGTGCTTCTTGGCCAGGGCGTAAGCCAGATCCGTGCCATTGAACATCTCGAGTTGCTTGAGCCGGTTCGGCGAGCCTTCCGCGAACGCGGAAGGAGCGTCGTCGAGGAAGGGCTGCAGGCTCCACCATGCGCCTTGCTGCGCCATCAGCGCGGCGGTCGGCTCGTCCAGCAACTGCCCGTGATCAATGCAGCGCACGCCGGCCTCGAGCGCCTGGCGCACGGCGCGCGGCGTGTAGGCGTGCACCGTGACGTAGGTGCCCCAGTTCTCAGCGGCCTCGACGGCGGCGCGCAGTTCTGGCACCGTGTACTGAGAGACGTCCAGGGGATCGTAATCCGAGGACACGCCGCCGCCGGCCATCAGTTTGACTTGCGAGGCGCCGAGGGCGAGCTGCTCGCGCGCGCGCTGGCGGACGGCGTCTGGGTTGTCGGCAATGACCGACGCGCCGATCCGCTCCATGTGGCTGAATGCGCCGGGCGCCGCCACGAGCTCGTTGGGTGGGCGAAAGTCGCCGTGGCCGCCGGTTTGGGAGATGAACGCGCCGCTGGGCCAGATGCGAGGCCCGGGCACCACGCCTTCGTCAATGCCGCGCTTCAGCCCGAACACCGGGCCGCCGAGATCGCGCACGCTGGTGAAGCCGCGTTGGAGCATCGCGGCGGCGGAGCGCACCGCGACGACGTTGAGGTATCCGGCGTCGCCGGTGAAGATCGCAGCTTGAGGGATTGACTCGAACATCAAATGGACGTGCGCGTCAATCAGGCCTGGCATCAAGGTCTGGCCCTTGCCTTCGACGATCTGGACGCGCAGATTGCGGTCGATTGGGATCGATTGCGCGGAAAGGACAGCGATGCGATTGCCCTGGACCAGGACGTTCATAGGAGCGGTCAGGGCATCGGCGCGCCCGTCGAACACGCGCACGTTCGTGAACAGGACCGCCTCAGGCTCCTGTCCGGCTGCCGCCGGGCCGAGGGCCACAGCCATGAGAGACAGCAGCCAGGACATCCTTGTCATGGGCAGGTTATACGGCATCGAGCGCCGCCGGGCTGCGGCGCGGGCGGCCGGAGACCGCGCACGGCCAGGCCGAGGCCGGCGGCGCCGAACACCCAGAGCAGAGCGCGCATGCGCCAGATCCTAGGGCGACGGCGACTCCGCTGCGCGCGCGATGCCGCGCAGCATGCCGCGGAAGACCAGGGCGTGGAGCGGATAGACGAAATACCAATAGAGATTGCCCAGGGCGCCCACCGGATCGAAGACGGCTGTTTGACGAATCAGCGATCCTGCGCCGTCAGGCAGCACCTCGAATTCCAGCCAGGCGCGGCCCGGCAGGCGCATTTCGGCGGCGAGGCGCAGGCGGCGACCCGGCTCGAAGGCCTCGACCCGCCAGAAGTCCAGCGCGTCGCCGACGCGCAGGCGCGTGGGGTGCGCGCGCCCGCGGCGCATGCCGACGCCGCCCATCAGCAAATCGAGCGCGCCGCGCAGCCGCCACAACCCGTTCCACGCGTAGTAGCCTTGCGCTCCGCCGATGCGCTGAATGGCCGCGAAGGCGCGCTCCGGCGGCGCCGTCACGCGCCGACTGCGCGCGTCGGCGAGGCGGTTGCCGAAGCGCACGCCGGCCCACGAGCGCGGATTGCCCGAGGAAGACACCGCGTCGTACCAGTGCGTGGTCACGCGCTCGCGCTCTTCGTCTTGCAGAGCGCGGCGGATCGCTTCCTCGACGCCCAGCGGCCGCACGGCGAAGGCGCGCGCCGGACCGGCGTCGCGGATCACCGATGGACTGCGGATGGACTCGATCAGCTTTCGTCCCACGCGCGCGTAGAGCGGCGTCACCAGGCCCAGCCAGAGGCTTGACAACCAGGGGGTGATCACCGGCACGCGCAGCATGGGGCGCTTGAGGCCGCGCTGACGCGCGTATTCCTTCATCAGGCCCTCGTAGGAGCAGCGGTCGGCGCCGCCGATCTCCACCACGCGGCTGCCGGCGCCCGGCAGCGCCGCCGCCTCGAGCAGGTAAGCGATCAGATCGGCCACGGCGATCGGCTGGGCCTCCACTCGAGTCCAGCGCGGCACGATCATGAAGGGCAGCCGCTCAACCAGAGCGCGCACCAGTTCGAACGACAGACTTCCTGCCCCCAGTACGATGGAGGCGCGCAGTTCGACGGTTTCCACCCCGGATTCGCGCAGGATCTCTCCGACTTCGTGGCGGCTGCGCAGGTGGGCGGAAAGACTCGCCCCTTCGGGCGCCAGTCCGCCCAGGTAGATGATGCGCCGCACGCCGGCTGCGCGCGCCGCCGCGCCAAAGTTGCGCGCCGCCGCGCGATCCTGCTCCTCGAAGTCGCCGTGGCGCGCTCCCATCGAGTGAATGAGGTAGTAGGCGACGTCGATCCCGCGCAGCGCCTCCTCGAGTCCCGCCGGCTGCAGCAGATCGGCCTGCAGCACCTGCGTCCGCGGCCCGGCACGGCCGCGCAAATGCTCCGGCCGGCGCGCGAGACACACGACCGGCGCGCCCGCCTCTTCGAGGGCCCGCAGCAGCCGGCCCCCGATGTAGCCGGTGGCGCCGGTGAGCGCGATGGTGCCCAAGACGGCATCATGACCGCGCGCCGCGCGCGATACTGCGCGGGCATGTACGTCCCCGCCTACGCCCGCCTGGCGCCTCCGGATGCGCTCTTGCTCGCGCGCGAGCATCCTTTCGCGCTGCTGTGCGCGGATCTCGACGGCGCGCCTTTCGCGACGCATCTGCCCTTGTTGGCCGAAGAGGAGCGCGACGGCTCGTGCTGGCTGCGCGGCCACGTCGCGCGCGCGAATCCGCATTGGCGGGCTTGGAACGGCGCGCGCCCGGCGTTGGCGGTGTTTCGCGGGCCGCACGCGTACGTCTCGCCGCGCTGGTACGAAAATCCCGCCGACGTGCCGACCTGGAACTATCTCGCGGCGCACGCGAGCGGCTGCCCGCGCGCCGTGGAGGACCCGGCATGGTTGCGCGCCTTGCTGGCTCGGCTGGCCGAGCGTTTCGATCCGGAGTGGGGGGCGCGCGCCCGGACGCCGGAATCGGCGCGCCTGCAGGCGGCGCTGCTGGGCGGGATCGTCGGCTTCGAGATGCGCGTCGAGGAATGGACCGGCAAGGCCAAGCTGGGGCAGAACCGCTCCGCCGCCGATCGGGCCGGCGCCGCTCGCGGCCTGGCCGCCACCGGGCGGGCCGGGGACGCAGCCGTTGCAGAAGCCATGTTGCGTGTATCCTAATATGCACATACAAGGACCATGGCGCGAAAATCCTCAGGACTGACCCCGGGCGACCGGCTGCCGCCGGAAATGCTCAGCCGCGTGGCCGAGCGCTTCGCCGCGCTCGCCGACCCCACCCGCTTGGCGCTGCTGCAACTGCTCTGCGAGGGCGAAGCCACCGTGCAAGATCTCGCCGAATCGTCCGGAATTGCGCATTCCAGCGCCAGCCGGCACCTTTCCGCGCTGGCCGCGCAGGGCTTCCTGACGCGCCGGGCGCGCGGCACCGCCGCCATCTACGCCCTGGCGGACGAGACGCCCAGGCAGCTCTGCCGGCTCATGTGCGGGCACCTGGCGGCCGAGGCCCGGGATCTGGCGGCCCTGGCCGCTCCCGGCCGCCGCCGCCGCTGACTTTACGGATTGCGTCACGGTTCTTGACTGTATGCGAATACAAGCATACAATGGGAACCATGAGTACCGCCCTCCTCCTCGCCGCTCTCCTCGCCGCCCCGGCCCAACAGGGCCAGGACGCCGAAGCCGCCACGCACGACGCCTCGGCCTCCACGCCGCAGATCTCCTTCGAGGAGCGCAGCGGAACTTTCGTGCTGCGCCAGTATCAGCTCGGCTGCCTCTCGCAGCTCACCTACTTGATCGGCTCCGACGGCGTCGGCGTGGTCGTGGATCCGCAGCGGGACGTCGAGCACTACCTCCGCGACGCGCAGGAACTGGGCCTGGAGATTCGCGCGGTCTACCTCACGCACACCAACGCCGACTTCGTGGCCGGCCACACCGAATTGGCCGCGCGCACCGGCGCCGAGATTCTGATCAGCGCCGCCAGCAACTCCGCGTTCCCGCACCGCGCGCTGCAGGATGGAGCGCGCTACCGCTTCGGCGCCGCCGAACTCGAGTTCTGGTCCACGCCGGGCCACACCCTCGACGCCATGACGGCGTTGATCCACGCGCCCGGCGCCGCGGTGAATCCGGCCTACGCGCTGACGGGGGACACGCTCTTCCTGGGCGGCATCGGCCGTCCCGACTTGGTCGGCGGCGACGTCACGCCCGCGATCCTCGCCGGCAAGGCCTACGACTCGATCGCGCGCTTCGCCGCGCTGCCCGACGCCACGCGCATCCTGCCTGCGCACGGCGCCGGCTCGCTGTGCGGCGCGCATCTCTCGCCGGACACCAGCGCCCTGCTCGGCGCCGAGCGTCTGAGCAACCCTTACCTGCAGCCGCAGTCCCGCGCCGCCTTCGTCTCGCGCATGATCGCAGGCTTGCCGATCGCGCCGCAGTACTTCCGCCACAACGTCGCTCTCAATCGCGCGGGCCCGCCCGTGCTCGAATGGAGCAACGAGACGCCGCCGGCTCTCACGCCGCGCGCCGTCGCGGACCAGGCCGCAGCGGGCGCTTGGCTCGTGGATCTGCGCAGCGCGCAGGACTACGCCGCCGGCCACGTCGCGGGCGCCGTCAACATCGCGCTGCGCGGCCGCGTGGACACCTGGCTCGGCACCGTCGTGCCCTTCGATGCGCCGGTGATCCTGGTCGGCACGGAAGAGGACGCGCGCGAGGCGGCCTTCCGCTTCCGCCGCATCGGCTACGACGCGCCGCGCGGCTGGCTGGCCGGCGGCATGGACGCCTGGCGGAAGGCCGGCCTGCCCGTGCGCACGACCGAACTCCTCACGCCCGAGGAACTCCAGCGCCGCGTCGCCGCGGGCACGGATCCGTTGCTCGTGGACGTGCGAACGGCCACCGAACACGCCGATCTGCGCATTCCCGGCGCGGGCCTCATGCCCCTGAGCGACTGGCAGGACTTTGCGCGCGTGCTCGATCCGCAGCAGCCGACGCTCTTCGCCTGCAACTCCGCCTACCGCAGCAGCATGGCCGTGGGCTTGGCCGAGCGGCAGGGCTTCACCGCAGTGTCGAGCCTCGACGGCGGCCTGGACGCGTGGATCAGCGCCGGCATGCTGATCGAAGGCGACTCGGCGCACGAAGTCGCGGACGGATCGCTGTGCGCGGATCCCGAGGTCTGCGCCGACGCGGAGTCCGCTCCGGGCGCCGCGGAATCCGGCGCCGCCCTGACGCTGCCGGAGGCGATGGACGTCGCGAGCCTGGCCCGGGCCCTGGACGCGCAACCCGAGCGCTGGGCTCTCTTTGACATCCGCCCGGCGGCGCACTTCGCCGAGTTTCACCTGCCGGGCGCCGTGAATCTGGCTGCCGCGGATCTCGACGCCGCAGTCCGCGCGCTGCCCGCCGGCGCGCGCGTGCTGCTGCTCGACCGCGACGGCACCCAGGCCTTCGCCGCCGCCGGCGCGCTGCTGACGCGCCAGCCGGAGCGGGACGTGCGCGTGCTGCTCGGCGGCACCGCCGCCTGGTGGAGCGAGCGTTTCGGCAGCGCCGGCCCCGCGCCGGCGGTGATGCCGGCTCCGGCGCCGTCCGCGGCGCTTCCCGCCGCCGCCAAGCCGGCCGCCAAGCCGGCGTCCTCCAAGAAGCCCCGTTCCGCCGGCTGCTAGCCATGGAAACCTCCACCCAATCGTCATCCGCGCGTCTCTGGAATCCTTACTTCGCCGGAGTCGCGCTCGGCCTCGTGCTCCTCGCCAGCTTCGTCGTGCTCGGCGCCGGTTTGGGCGCCAGCGGCGCGATTGCGCGCGTCGGCGCCGCGGCTGCTCACGTCGTCGCGCCGGAGGCCGTCGAGAGCAATCCTTACTTTGCGCCCTGGTACGGCGAGGGCCATCCGCTGCGCCACTACCTGGTGTTCATGGCGATCGGCATCTTCTTCGGCGGTCTGGCTGCTGCGCTGTCCGCCGGTCGCCGCGAGCGCCGGATGATCCTCGAGCGCGGGCCTCGCGCCAGCGCCGCGACCCGCGCCGTGCTGGCGGTGGCTGGCGGCCTGCTGGCCGGATTCTCCGCGCGCATGGCCGGCGGCTGCACCTCCGGCCAGGCCCTCACCGGCGGCGCGCTGCTGCTCGCCGGCAGTTGGGCATTCTTCCTCTCCGTCTTCGCCGGCGCCTTCGGCGCGGCCTGGCTCGTGCGCCGTCAGTGGAACTAAACCAGCCATGAACTTCTTCGCCCACGACTTGCTCGGCACCTCGGCGGCCTTCATTGCCGCCGGCTTGATCGGCATCGGCTTCGGCTTCGTTCTGGAGCGCGCGGGCTTCGGCTCGAGCCGCAAGCTCACCTCCATCTTCTACCTGAAGGACTTCGCGGTCTATCAGGTGATGTTCACCGCCGTCATCACGGCGATGCTGGGGCTGCAGTTGCTCGACGCCGCCGGCCTCGCCGAGATCACGGCGCTGCACCGCATGGACACCATGCCGGTGGCGCAGATCGCGGGCGGCCTGCTCTTCGGCGTGGCCTTCGTGATCGGCGGCTGGTGCCCGGGCACCGCGCTGGTCGGCGCGGCCAGCGGCAAAGGCGATGCTCTGCTTTTCCTAGGCGGCGCGGCCGCCGGCAGCGTGGCCTTTGCCTTCGCCTGGCCCGCGCTGGAAGCGCCGCTGACGCGCGGCGCGGCCGGCGTGCAAACGGTGGACTCCGCGCTGGGCCTTCCGGCTTGGAGTCTGCCCCTCGCGGTCGTCGCGATGGCCGTCCTTTCCTTCACCCTGATCGGCGCCTGGATGCGCCGCCGCGGCCCGGCCGCGCTCTGAACTGACATGAACTCACGACGCACCACGCAAGGAGCTGCCGCGCTGGCGGTGGGCATCGCGCTCATTCTCGCCCTGGCGAAAATGGGGACGCCGCAGCCGCTGGCCGGAAATGCGGCAGCGGACGGGAGCGCCGCGCTGGCGGAAGCCGGCGCGCTGGTCGAGTCCGGCGCCGATCACCTCGATGCCGCGGAGCTGGTCGAGTTAGTGTTGGCGCAACGCGCGGCCGTCTTCGATCTGCAGACTCCGGAGGAGTTTGCGCGCCTGCACCTGCCCGGCGCCGGCAACTGGACGCTCGGCAGCTTGCTCACGCCCGAAGGCCTGGACGCGCTCGCAGCAGCGCGCGCCGCGGGCTTGGAAGCGGTGCTGGTCTCGCGCGGCATGACGCACGCCGCGCAGGCTTGGATGGCGCTCGCCGCGCAGGGCCGCGCCGAAGGCGTGCGCGTGCTTGCGGACGGCATGGACGGCTTCACGGCCTCCGTGTTGATGCCGCCCTCCTTGCGCGATCCCGGCTTGCCCGCGCCTGCGCCCGTCGACGCGGTCCGGTATCACGAATTGCGCCGGTTGGTGTCCGGCGAGGACCTCGCGCCTGCCGGCCCCTTCGCTGCGGAGCCCGCGCGTTTGGATGCCCCCGGCGTCGTCACAACTTCCTGGCTCGCGCGCAACTATGCGCGCGTGGTCGTGCTTGACGGCCGCTCCAAGGCGGAGGACTTCGCCTCCGGACATTTGCCGGGCGCGCGGCATCTGCCGGCCTCCGCGCTGCGCGTGAATCGCGGCGCCGCCGCAGCGGTGGACGAATTGCGCGCGCCGGAGGAATTGGCGCAGATCTACGCGGACCTGGGCATCGGGCCGGAGACGGAGGTCGTGGCCTACGCCGACGCGAAAATGCACGACGCCGCTCACGCGCTGATGGGACTCTTCCGGCTGGGACATCGCCGGCTGGCGATCCTCGACGGCGGCGTCGAGCGCTGGCGCGCCGAAGGCCGGCCGCTGAGCGCGGGCGAGGCAGCCGCGCCCCGCGTCGCGTCCGCCGCGTATCCGCTCGATCGCGCGGACGATTCCTTCGTCGCCGATCTCGCCGCCGTCGCGCGCGCGCAGCAGGACGGCAGCGCGGTGATCCTCGACGTGCGGCCCGCCGATCAATTCCGCGGCGAGAAGTCCAAGGAAGCCCGCCCCGGCCACGTGCCGGGCGCGATCCATCGTCCGATGGCCCTCGATCAAAATGGCGCCGCCTGGCAGCCGGAGTCCGAACTGCGTCCGGCCTATGCGGCTCTCGGCGTGCAGCCCGGTTCCGACGTCATCGTCGGCTGCCGTACCGGGCACCAGGCGGCGTTCACGTGGTTCACCTTGCGCTGGCTGCTGGGCGTCGAAGGCGCGCAGTGGTGGGACGGCTCCTGGCAGGAGTGGGCGGCGCAGTCTGATCTGCCCGCGGCGACGGGAGCCTGAAGCACCCCGCTGCATGAGGGAGTCCTGACCGACAATTCGCTAGGAATGATGTCATGAACCACAACGTCGGCAAATCGGACAAATCCTTGCGCCTGATTCTCGCGGCAGGCGCGGCTGCGGCCGCCTTTCTCGCGGTCGACGGCGGCTGGCTGCGCTGGGCGCTGCTGGCGGTCGCGGCCGTGATGGTCCTCACTGCCCTGGCAGGCTTCTGCCCGCTCTACCGCGTCGTGGGAGCGAACACCTGCAAGGTGAAGCAGCCGTAGTGCAAGCAGCGGCCCGGCCTCAGCCCGACTCGCCGGCCATTCTAGACTTGCATCCATGAAGTTCGCCTGCTGCCTGCTGCTGCTCGCATCGTGCGCCGCGCCCGCAACCGAGGGCCGCTTTGACTTGCGCAGTTGGGGCACCATGACCGAAGTGCTGCGCGAGGGTCATTCCGAAGGCCGCGTCGATCTGAGCGCGGCCGCGGCGCCCGGCATCATCGGCGTCGGCGCGCTCGAAGGACTGCAGGGCGAAGTGACCGTCGTGGACGGCGAAGTGATGCTGGCCGTGCCCGGACCCGGCGACCGCATCGCCCTGCGTCCGCCCGCGCCCGGCGAGCGCGCGGCCTTGCTCATCCTCGCCAAGGTCACGATCTGGGAGCGCGTGCCACTGCCGGACTGCGCGAACTACGCCGCGCTGGAAGATGCGATCGCCGCGGCGCTCGCCGGCCGCGGCCTCGACCCCGCCACGCCGCTGCCGGTGCGCGTGCGCGGCCGGGCCAGCGCTCTGCAGTTTCACGTGCTCGCCGGCGCTTGCCCCTATGCGCAGCCGGACGGACCGCCGCCGCGGCGCCATGCCGCGACGGATGCGAAGGTCGAGCTCGTCGGTTTCTACGCCGAAGGCTCGGCCGGCGAGCTGACGCATCACGACCATCGCTCGCATCTGCACGCCATCGTGGCCGATGCCATGGGGCACCTGGATGAAGTGGCGTTGAGCGAAGTGCTGCTGCTGCTGCCGGCGCGCTAAACGCGCGTTCAGCGCATCGTCGCAGCCAGCTCGTCGAAGAGATGATTGTAATCGTCGAGATTCACCATGCCGAGGCGCGGCAGCTCGATGTCCAGCATCACGTGCAGCACCAGCGAGGTCACGCCGGCGAGGCCGAAGATGTTGACCCAGCCGAAATTGCTGGCTTCGCGAATGCTGTAGCCGGCGAGCCAGGCACAATAGAGTGCGACGGCAAAGAGAGTGACGATTACCATCAGGGGCACGTGCGTGCGCGCGGCGATCCAGCGCGCCGTCGTGACGTCGATCATCTGGTTGAGGGCTGGGACCACCAGCACGCGCGACGCGACGAATTGGGCATCGCTGGTCGCAGCGATGCTGCGCTGCCAAATGCGCTGCTGCAATTCGGCCGACCTCAGGTCGTCGCGCACTCGGGCCGCGGGGTCCGGAAGATTCACGTAAACGTCGCGGCGCAGGTTGCAGTACTCGCGGAAGTCGGCGCGCAGAGGTTCTTGCGCCTCGGCCGGCAGCAGGTCAAGACGCAAATAGGCAGTGCCGATCGCATTCACCTCTTGCACGATCAACTGCCGGCGCGTTTCGAGGCGCCCGATCGAGCCCGAAAAGCTGAAGGCCATCAGGAGGCCGAACAGCGCAAAGAGCGCTGCGCCCGTCAGGCCATCCGCCTCTCGCTTCAGGCCCTTGCGCTCGCGTACGACGGCTAGATGGTGGCCGCCCAGGTAAAGCCCCGTCATGGCGACGAAGAGCCCGAGGGTCAGGAGGATCATCCAGTGTGTGGCAGTCACGCGCGGTGATTCTAGGGACGTGACAGGGCCGCAGGCGGGTCCTCAGGGGAGCAAGTCGAGCAGCCGGGCCACGTGTTGGCGCCACTGGGCCAGCGCCTCGCGGCCGGCGGGCCTGAGCGAAAGGAGCGTGCAGGGTTTGCGCCCCTCGAAGGTCTTGCGGGTGAGAACGAGGCCGGCCTCCTCGAGGCGAGTCAGGTGGGTGGCCAAGTTGCCGGACGTCAGCCCGGTCTGGCCTTGGACGAACACGAAGTCGGCCTCGTCCACCACGGCCAGGACGGCCAAGATCGCGAGCCGCGCGGGCTCGTGCACCAGCCGGTCGAGCTTGGCCAGCCCCTCGGCTGCGGGCGGAGCGTCGGCGGGTGCGCGCGCGGCAGGCCGGCGGCGGCGTGAACTCACGTCCGATCCGGCCGCGGATGCGCGCGGAAGAACCGGAGCAATTGCAGAGTGCCGTGCCCAGCCAGGAGCGCGCCGGAAGTGAGCAGAGGCCAGCCCTCAGCGAGGCCGGCAAGATGCAGGCCGAGAATCGTCAACAGCATCAGAGCAGCATGCGCGAAGAACCGCGGCACGTCGAACCATTTGCCGAGCAGCGCAAGGATCAGCGGAAAGGGAAGCATCACGATGACGGGCATGATGTTCTTCCATCGCTGGCCCGCGGCTTCCTGATCCATGATGATCCAAATGGCCACGCCTGTCAGCACGAGCAGGACCTGCAGCGCGACCGTACGCGCCATCGCGCTTTTGAGGAAGCGTTGCCGCTCCGGCCTCAGACGCGCGATGCCGCGGCGCGGCCCGATGAAGCGCTGGTGCAAAGGCTTCCAGTTCATTATGAACAGGGCCGGCGCGACCGCGGCGAAAGTGCCCAGGTTCCAGACCATGCCGGCGCCGAAGCAGGCGAAGGCCAAGCCGAGCATCAGGTCGCCAAGCCCGTCGTCGCCCAGGTAGCGCCAGGTTCGGCGCTCGAGGTCGGCGAGTTCAGGGTCCAAAGCGGGGTTTCCGGCGAGATCGGGGTCGGCCATGGAGACTACTTTGCCATACAAAGTAGAGGCGGTCAAGCCCCTCCCCAATGCGCTATCGCCGATCCACGCTCAGAGCTGGCCTTCGATCGGCAGCATGCGGAGCATGCCGACCTTGAAACGCGCCCACCAGGAAGTGCCCGGCTCCTGATGGAGCTCCAGCGCCTGGCCGTCCTCGGCGCCGCGCCACACCAGCCGCGTGGAGGCGCCATCCGGCTGCAAGGCCAGGGTCCAGCTGAAGCGCTCGCTGCTCAGCGTGTCGAAGTCGGAAGTCAGGATCGCCGCGAGTTCTTCGCTGTCGATGATCAGGCCCAGCTCCGTGTTCAAGACCACCGAGCGCGGATCCAGGTTGAGAGAGCCGACGAACACGACGCGCCGGTCAATGGTGAAGGTTTTGGCGTGCAGGCTGGCGCTGGAGGAACCCAGCAGGCCGCTGCGATGCACGGCCTCGATTTCTTCGCCGCGCGGCCGGAGTTCGTACAGGTCGACGCCGCTCTCGAGCAGTTCGCGCCGCGAGGGCGCGTAACCCGCATGCACCGCGGTCACGTCCGTGGCCGCCAGCGAGTTGGTCAGGA
>CAYVPL010000049.1:0-12851 GCA_964453755.1 uncultured Planctomycetales bacterium | reverse complement strand
ACCAGCGCGATCAGGCCCGCCTCGCCCAACGCGGAGGCCATCGGCAGGAGCGGCGAGTTCGCGAGCGGCCAGGCCCACGACGCCCAGGGCACGCCCCCGGCGCCAATGAGGAACCATTCCATCTGCAGCCAGCCGGCGGCGGCCAGCGCCAACGCGCCGGACGCGGCGGGCGGCAGCCAGCGGCGCAAGCGGCGCGCCAGCCAGCCTTCCACCGGTCCCATCAGGCTCATCATCAGCGCGGCGCTCAGCACGGCGATGAAGTGCAGATGGCCGAGGAAGGAGAAGGCCACCATCCAGAAGATCAGGCCGTGCAGCAGGTCCAGGAGCCACGGCCGGCGCGCGGGTTGGCTCCAGCCGTAGATGCGCAGCGGCGCCGCCAGCAGCAGCAGCGGCCAACCGAACCAGCCGGGCTGGGCCAGGCCGCGCAGCAGCGCGGAGGCGACGGAGCAGAGCAGGGCGCGCACGCGCTAGTCCAAGGGGAGATAGCGAATCGGCGCGCCGGCGGCCAGCGCGGTGTCGGGCGGCAAATGCACGAGAGCTTGCGCGCGCGCCAGGCAAGTCCAATCGCCGGAGCCTTTCCAGGGCAGCACGTCGAGCTCGGGCGCGGCGGCGGTCTGCGGCGCCACGGCCGCCGGCAGCCACAGCGCGCGGGCGCGGCTTTGCAGCGGCCGGCTGAGGACCCCGGGCAGCAGGCCGGGCGCATCGGCTGCGCCTGTCTCGCCGTGCAGGCCCCGGATCATCCGGCGGCCGAAGAGTTCGAGGATGACGAAACTGGAGACGGGATTGCCCGGGAGGCCGAGCACCCAGGCGTCGGCGCCGCGGCCGATCCACACCGGCTTGCCCGGTTGGATGGCCACGCCATGCACGATCTCGCGCACGCCGAGTTGCTCGAGCACGCCCGGCAAGAAATCCTTCCGTCCCATGGACACGCCGCCGATGGTCACGACCAGGTCCGAAGCGGCGAGCGCCGCGCGCAGTTCGCGCTCGAGTTGCACCGGATCGTCCGGCACGTGGCCATGATGCACGAGTTCGGCGCCGAACTCCTGCAGGCGGAGCGCCGCGCTCAGGCGGTTGGAATCGCGCACCTGATGGGATGCGGGCTGCGCGGTCCACGGCACAACTTCGTCGCCGGTCGAAAGCAGAGTCACGCGCGGGCGCGCGCGCACGGGCAAGGGCTCGGCGCCGACCGCGGCGGCGATGCCGAGATCCCCCGCCCGCAAGCGCCGGCCGGCCTGCAACACGATGCGACCGCGGCGGCCCATCTCGCCGGCGGCGCGCAGATGCTGCCCTGCGGCGGGCGCTTCCTGAACCAGCAACTCCGCGCCCTCGCGGCGCGTCAGCTCGACGGGAATCACGGCGTCGGCGCCGGGCGGGATGCTGCCGCCGGTCATCACTTCGGCGGCCTGACCGGGTCCGACGGACGGCAGATCGGCCGTGCCGGCGTAGACGCTGCCGACGATCCGGCGAGCCTGCTGGCCGTCCGCGCTGCGCACGGCGTAGCCGTCCATGGCCGAGCGGGCCACCGGCGGCTCGTCCCGATCCAGGCCGATCGGCTCCGCCAACACGCGGCCGGCCGCTTGCAGGAGCAAAGCCGACTCCGGCGGCCGCGCGAGCGGTCGCAGATCCCTTGCCAACAAGCTCAGGGCCTCCGCGTAGGCGAGGAGATCCCTGCCCTTGTGCTCGCGGTCGCAGATGGGAGCAACCATGGACTGACTGTTGAGGTCGAAGGCTGGTCATAATAGAGGGTTCCCCCGGCGTCATCGCCCCCGCACCATGCTCTTCCGCACGCTCGCCGCGCTGCTCGCCGCAGCAACGCTGCCCTTTCTCAGTTCCTGCTCCGCCGACAAGTCCGCCAGCCCCGCGCCAACGGTTGCTGCGAATGCGGATCCGGCCGCGAAGCCCGCCAAGGATGCGGTGCTCGTGCGCGTGCGCCCGGTCGCGACCGGCCCCATCGAACTGCGGCTGGAGGCGACGGCCAACGTCGAATCGCTCAACGTGGTGGCGGTCTCCTCCGAGCGCGCCGAGCCGGTGCTGGAAATTTTCGTCGAAGAAGGCGACGTCGTGAAAGCGGGCCAGGAGCTGGCGCGGCTGCGCTCCGACCAAGTGGTGCTGGCGGTGCGCGACGCCGAGGTGCGGGTGAAGCAGAGCGCCAGTCTGATGGTGCAAACCGAGCGCGACTTCTTGCGCAACCAGCGGCTGTGGGATGAAGGCGGCACCGGCGGCCGCCTGGTGGCCGAGCAGGTGCTGGAAACCAGCCGGCAGCAATGGGATGCCGCCAAGACCGCCCACGAATCGGCGCAAGTGGCGCTGGACCGCGCGAAGTGGGACGAGCGCCGCTGCGTGCTCCGCTCGCCCATCGACGGCACGGTGACGGCGCGCGACATCTCGGTGGGCGACATGGCCACCGCCGTCAATCAACAATCCATCCGGCGCGCCTTCGAGATCACGGATCTCTCGCAGCCCAAAGTGGTGTTCTTCCGGCCGCAGCGCGAGCTCGCGTTGCTGCGCGAAGGCCAGGAACTGACGGCCACCAGCGAGGCTCTGCCCGGGATGGAGATTCGCGGCAAGATCGAGCGCGTCTCCCCGGTGGTGGACCCCGCGACCGGCACGGTGAAGGTCGTCGCGGCGTTGGAGCCCGAAGGCCGCGTGATTCCAGTGGGCGTGCTGATGCGGCTGGTGCTGGTGTTGGAGCGGCACGAGCAAGCCTTGTTGGTGCCGCGCGAAGCACTGCTCTACGAAGGCGAGGGCACTGCGGTGTTCGTGATCCGCGAGGGCGTGGCCCGGAAAGTTCTCCTGGCCGGCGGCTTCGAGGACTCGCGCCATCTGGAAGTCCTGCCCGAGTCCGGCCTGGTCGAAGGCGAACTGCTCGTGGTCGTCGGCGCCGACCGGCTGGCCGACGGCGACCGGGTGGAGATCGCGCCCGAATGAGCGCCGGCGAGCCGTCGGAGCCGCGGCCGCGCGGGGGCCTCACGGCGCTGGGCGTGCATCGCCCGGTGGCGATGGGGATGGTGGTCGCAGCCGCCGTCGTCTTCGGCTTCGTCGCGCTCGGCAAGTTGAAGGTGGACCTGCTGCCGCCTCTGCAATATCCCTCGCTGACGGTGCGCACCGCCTACGCCGGCGCGGCGCCGGAGGACGTCGAGGAGCGCGTGACGGAGAGGCTCGAAGACGTGCTGTCCACGATCGGCGGGCTGGTGCGCATGCGCTCCTCTTCGCGCGCCGAAGTCAGCGAAGTGCAGCTGGAGTTCGAATGGGGCTCGAACCTCCCTTTCCTGGTGCAAGACGTGCGCGAGCGCCTCGACCGCGTCTTCCTGCCGCCGGGCACCGAGAAGCCGCTGATCCTGCGCTACGACCCGGGCCTGGATCCGGTGCTGCGACTCGCGCTGTCGGGCGGCTCGGACCTGGTGCGCCTGCGCGACCTGGCCGAGTACGAGATCGAGCGCCGGCTGGAGGGCTTGCCCGGCGTCGCCGCGGTGCGCGTGAAGGGCGGATTGGTGGACGAGGTGCAGGTGCTGCTCGATCCGCAGTTTCTCGCGTCCTTCAATCTGACGCCGGAGGACATTCGACAGCGGCTGACGGAGGAAAACCTGAACGTGCCGGGCGGCACGCTCAAGGAGGGATCCTTCGAGTACGTGGTGCGCACGCTGAACGAATTCCGCACCCTCGCGGAAATCGAGGATCTGCCGATCATCGCCCGCGGCGACCGCGTGCTGAAACTGCGCGACCTCGCCACCGTGCGCCGCTGGCACCGCGACCGCGACCTGATGCTGCGCGTCGGCGGCGATGAAGCGGTCGAGATCGCGATCTACCGCGAGGCCGGCGCCAATCTCGTGGAGGTCGCCACGGCCGTGCGCGAGCGCCTCTGGGGCCCCGGCGGCACGCCGGAGTCGGCTGCGCGGGCGCAGGAGGCCGCCGCGCTGCAGGCGCAGAAGGCCAAGGCGGATCCCGCGCCGGCGGCGGGCAGTCCGGCCGCGCCGCGGCCCAGTTGGATCGCCTCGCGCCTGCCGAGCGACGTCCGTCTGACTTTGATCTCGGATCAGTCGGGCTTCGTCAAGACCGCCATCGCGGAAGTCAATGACGCCGCGCTGATCGGCGGCATGCTGTCCATTCTGGTCTGCTTCTTCTTCCTGGGATCCTTCGCCTCGACCGCGGTCATCGGCATCGCGGTGCCGGTTTCCATCGTCGCGACCTTCGGGGCGATGTACGCCGCCGGCGTCTCGCTCAACATCATGTCGCTCGGCGGCCTCGCGCTCGACATCGGCATACTGCTGGACAACGCCATCGTGGTGCTGGAGAGCATCACGAAGTGCCGCGAAGAAGGCGACTCGCCGATCCAGGCCGCGCTGCGCGGCGTGCGCGAAGTGGGCGGCGCCGTGGCCGCCAGCTCGATCTCGTCGGTGGCGGTCTTCGCCCCCATCGTGTTCGTCGAAGGCATCGCCGGCCAGACCTTCGGCGATCAGGCGCTCACGGTGGTCGCCTCGCAGACCATCGCGCTGCTGGTCGCGCTCTTCTTCGTGCCGGGCCTGGCCGCGCGCCTGCCTTCCGCCGCTCCGGGCGGCGCCCGCGCCGCGCTGCGCGCGCGCCTGGCCGCGCTGCTGCCGCACCTGCGCGGGCGGACGCCGCTCTTCCGCGGCTCCGGCCACGGTTTGCGCCGCCGCACCCTGCTGCTGCTCGTGCTCGGCGCCGTGCCGCTGGCCGCGCTGGGCATGTATCTGCGCGCAGTGCACGCGCCCGGCCTCGACGACTCCTGGAATCCGCCGCTGCCGCCCGGCGCCCCGCCGCCGACCGGCCTGCGCGAGCCCGTCCCCGAAGCGGTGGTCGAGCGCATGGCCTGGGAAAGCTGGGTCGGTCTGATCCTGCTGGCGCCGCTCGTGGTGATCGGCCTGCAGCCGCTGATCGTGATCCTCGGCAGGCTGCTCAGCGACTTGCTCGGCATCTTCGCCTTCCTCTTCACCGCGCTCGCCGGCCTCGTGGCGCTGCTCTTGCGCGGTCTCTTCTTCGTGCCGACCTGGTTGTTCCAGCACGCCATGAGCGCGCTGGCCGATCGCCTCTACCCCGCGGTCCTGGTGCGCGCGTTGCGCGCGCCGGTGCTGGTGTTCGGCGTCTCACTGCTCCTCACGTGGCTGGCCTGGACATCGGCGCGCGGCCTTGGCCGCGAACTGCTGCCCGAGGTGCTGCAGGGCGAATTGACCGCCGAGCTGTTCTTCCCGGCCGGCATGCCGCTGGAAGAAACCGATCGCAACGCGACGCGGCTCGAGCGCGAACTGCGCAAGATTCCCGGCGTCAAAGAAAGCGCGGTGTCTTCCGGCACGGACCTCGAAACCGTCGCCACCGACGAGTCCGGCCCGCACACCGCGCAGATCCTGATGCGCCTGGCGGCGGAGCCGGGACAGGATGCCCGTCAGGTCGAAATGGCGGCCGAGCAGCAGGTGCGCGCGCTGCTGGAGCGGGACGCGGCCCTGGCGCGTTACCAGTTGCGGCGGCCCACCTTGCTGGCCGTGGACGCGCCGCTCGAGGTCGAGATCATCGGCGAGAACCTCGACGACATCCGCGAGGCGGCGCGGGCCGCCCAGGAGGCGCTGCAGGACGTTCCGGGCATCGTGGATCTCCGCTCCTCGCTGCGGCGCGGCAATCCGGAGGTGCGCGTCACCTTCGACCGCGAGCAGCTGGCGCGGCATGGGCTGACGGTGGCGGAAGTTTCCAATCGCCTGCGCCTGGCCGTCGAGGGCGAAGTGACTTCCACCTTCCCCGGCCGCGACGAGCGCGTGGACATCCGGGTGCGCGCCGATCTCGCGCACCTCGCGCGCGTGGACCAGCTCTACGACCTGCCCGTGAACCCGGCCGCGGAGCGCCTGCTGCCGCTCGGGGCGGTGGCGAGCTTCGAAGTGCGCGACGGACCGAGCGACATCCGCCACGTGGGCGGCCGGCGCTCGGCCACGCTCAGCGCCTCTCTCACCGGGTTCGACCTGGGCGCGACCTCGGACGCCGTCGCCGCGCGCCTGGCGGAGGTGCCGCTGCCGCCGGGCGTGACGGCCAGCCTCGCCGGGCAGACCACCGAGATGAAATCCTCGCTGCGATCTCTGACATTCGCCTTGATCCTGGCGGTCTGCCTCATCTATGCCGTGATGGCGGCGCAGTTCGAATCGCTGCTGCAGCCGCTGCTGATCATGTTCACGGTGCCGATGGCCGGCATCGGCGCCGCGTTCGCGCTGGCTCTCGGCGGCACGCCGATCTCGGTGGTGGTGCTGCTCGGACTCGTGGTGCTGGCCGGCATCGTGGTCAACAACGCGATCGTCCTGGTGGATCGCGTGAATCACAACCGCGCCCACGGCATGGAGTTGGACGCCGCGCTGGTCGAAGGCGGCCGCACGCGCCTGCGCCCGATTCTGATGACGACCGCCACCGCCGTGCTCGGCACCCTGCCGATGACGGGCTGGTTCGGCGCCACCGAAGGCATGGAGCTGCGCTCGCCGATGGCAGTCGTGGTGATTGCCGGCCTCGTCTCCTCCACTCTGCTGACGCTGCTGGTGATTCCCGCCGGCTACCGCCTGCTGGCGCGCGCCGGCCTCGATCAGCAGAAGAGCCGCGCGGCGGCGGAGGCGGCGTGATCGAACCGCGGCCCAATCCCGGGACCGTGAGTTTTTTCCGCGCGCTGGTGACGCGGCCGGTGGCGGTTCTGATGCTCACCTTGGCGCTGGCCGCGATGGCCTGGATTGCCGCGCGCCGCATTCCGATCGAGATGCTGCCTTCCGGATTGTCGGACACCGGCATCAACGTGCAGGCCGACTGGGAAGGGGCTCTGCCCTCGGAGATCGAGGAGCGCATCCTCAAGCCGATCGAGCGCGAGCTGCGGACGGTGCAGGGCGTGGAGGAAGTCATCTCGATCGCGCAGCCCGGCGGCGGCCGCGTGATCATCCAATTCCCGGGCAACACCGACATGGACCTGGCCTACGCCGAGGTCGCCGACCGCCTGGAGCGGGCGCGTCCCTCGCTGCCGCCCGAAGTGGATCGCCTGCAGGTCTTCCGCTTCGATCCGAGCGCCCTGCCGGTGATGTGGACGGCGCTGGTCGTGCCGCCGGACATGCCGCGCGAGGAGGCGCAGGATCTCATCGCCGACGTCCTGGTGCCGAAGCTCGAAGCGGTGGACGGCGTGGCGCAGGTTTCGACCTGGGGCATCGAGCCGTCGAGCGTGCGCATCTGGCTCGACGAAGAGCGCGTGCAAGCCAACCAGGTGGACGTCGGACTGCTGGTGCGCATGCTGCAGGGCGACAACATCTCGACGCCGGCCGGCGATCTCGAGGACGCCGGCGCGCGCTTCCTGGTGCGCTCCGACGGCCGCTTCCGCAGCCTGCGCGAGATCGAAGAATTCCCCGTGCGCCCCGGCCTCCTGGTGCGCGACGTCGGCCGGGTCGAGCAGGTACGCAGCGCGCCTGAGATGTACTTCCGCGTCGACGGCAGTTTCACGCTCTCGATGGCCATCCGCAAGGAGACGGCGGCCAACACCTTCGCGCTGTGCGCCGAATTGGCGCGCGTGTTCGAGGAGGATCTGCCGCAGGATCCGCGGCTGGCGGGCCTCGAGTACGTGACCTACTTCAACCAGGGCGAAATGATCGGCTCGGCGATCGGCGATCTGGTGCGCGACACGGCGCTCGGCGGTCTGATCGCGGTCGCGATTCTGTGGATCTTCCTGCGCCGCTTGTCGTACACGCTGCTGATCACGCTCAGCATCCCTTTCGCGGTGATCGTCACGCTGGCCTGGCTCTACTTCTCGGGCGGGTCGCTGAATTTGATGACCATGATGGGCATCACGATCAGCGTCGGCATGCTGGTGGACTGCGCAGTGGTCGTGGCCGAGGCCATTTTCACGCGCCGCGAAAAAGGCGACGAAACCATGCGCTCGGTGACGGAAGGTCCGTCGGAAGTGATGCTGGCCATCGTCACCTCCACCGCCACGACGATCGCGGTCTTCCTGCCCTTCATGTTCCTGACGGAAGACCGCAATTCGCGCGTCTTCAGCCTGGCGATCGGCGGGCCGCTCTGCGTCGCCCTGATCGCCTCGCTGGTCATCGCCATCGTCATGGTCCCGGTGGCGGCGCGCTTCCTGCAGCATCGCGGCGCCCGGCAGGCGCGCACCCGGCCCGACGGCCCCCGCTCGGGATTGGCGGATCGGATGCTGAACGGCTCGATCGGCTGGTCGCTGCGCCACCGCTTCGCCGCCAGCTGCGCCGGCATCCTGGTGCTGGCATCGCTGCCGGTGGCCTGCGCCAACAACGGCTTCAGCGAACAGAGCGGCGGGCCCGGCGGCGGCCAGATCGAAGCCGACTTCGAGTTGCGCGTGGACCAGGATCTGGATCGCGCCCTCGCGGAAGTGCTCCTGCTCGAGGAAGTTCTCCACGGCGCGGAGTTCCAGGCCCGCTATCCGGACGTGATGGTCGGCGTCGCCTTCAACGACACCGAGGGCGAAATGATGTTCTGGCCGGACAAGCCGATGCATCCGAAGCTGCAGGAGGAAATGCTGCGCTGGCTGGAGGGCGCGCTGCCGCGGCGTTCGGCCGTCTCCTACCGCTTCGGCCGCCAGTTCGATCGCAGCGCCACGCAGGACAGCCGCTGGACGCGCGTGCGCATCGAAGGTCCGGACAGCACCGTGGTGGCCGACTTGCTCGACGACGTGCGCGCCGCCGCCGCGCTCGATCCGGCCTTCGTGGAGGTCAGCAAGCCGGACGACCTCGCGCGCGAAGTCACGGTGGAGCTGGACCGCGAAGCCATGCAGCGCGCCGGCCTGAACAGTCAGGCGATTCTCGGCAACATCGAATGGAATCTGCGCGGCTTCATGATCTCGCGCTTCCAGACGGCGCGCTCGGACCTGCCGATCATTCTCGAATACGACCAGCCCGACGATCCCGACCGCGCCACCCTGACGGAGATGACGATCGGAACGGCCGCCGGCCGCGTGCCGCTGGCCACCTTCGCGCGCTTCGCCGACGCGCGCTCGAACAGCGTGATCGTGCGGCGCGACGTCCGCATCAGCGACAGCATCGGCCTGCGCACCGGCGACGACGACATCCGGCGCAACTATCGCTCGGTGGAGGCGCTGATGGCCGGCGTGGAACTGCCCGAAGGCTACCGCTGGACGCAGGACGGCGGCTGGGAGGAGTTTCAGCGCCAGAATCAGGAGCTGATGCGCGGCCTGATGCTGGCGCTGGCTCTGGTGTTCCTGCTGATGGGAGTCCTCTTCAATTCGCTCATCCTGCCGCTGTGCGCCATCCTCACCGTGCCCTTCGGCATCGTCGGCGCCTTCTGGGCCTACAAACTGTCGGACACGCCGATCGGCGTGCTCGAAGTGATGGCTCTCGCCGTGCTGTCGGGCGTCGTGGTGAACAACGGCATCGTGCTGGTGGACCGCATCCTGCAGTACGAGCGCGCCGGCACCCCGCGCGACGAATCCATCCTGCGGGCGGTGCGCGACCGCCTGCGCCCCGTGACGATCACCGCTCTCACCACGGTGTGCGGCCTGCTGCCGGTGGCGTTGAGCGCGCCGAGCGGCGAAGGCATCTCCTTCAAGGGCCTCTCGATCGGCGTCTGCGCCGGCATCAGCATCTCGACCTTCTTCACCCTGTGGTCCGTGCCGCTCTTCTACTCCCTGCTGCGCAGCCTCAGCGACTGGTCGGGCCGCGTCTTCCTCGGGCGCGCGGCGCAGAGCCCCGCGGGCGCGGACTTTCCGGGTTGATCGCGCGTCCTTAGAATGCCGGGGCGCGATGTCCCAGTTCCTTGACGACGGCCTGTCGAACGGCTCCGCCCGCTTTGCCGTGGCGGCGGCCCGCTTCCATGCCGACGTCACCGACGCTCTGCTCGAGGGTTGCTTGGCGGGCTTCGAGGCGCGCGGCGTGGCGCGCTCCGCCGTCACCGTGGTGCGCGTGCCCGGCGCTTTCGAACTGCCTCTCGCCTGTCTCGCGCTGGCCGGCACGCGCCGCTACGGCGCGGTCGTGGCGCTGGGCTGCGTCATCCGCGGCGAAACCTCGCACTACGATCACGTCGCCGGCGAGTGCTGCCGCGGCGTCATGGAAGCCGGCCTCGCCACCGGCGTGCCCGTGATCCTCGGCGTGCTCACCACCGACGACCTCGCGCAGGCCCGCAACCGCGCCAGCCTTGCCGCGCTGCGCGGCAGCGCGCCGGATCCGGCCGCCGCGGCCGGCGCCACCGGCAAAGTCTCCCCCCCCTCCAACAAGGGCTGGGAGGCCGCCGAAGCCGCCTGCGAAATGGCAACCCTGCTGCGCGGCCTGCGCGCGGAGTCTCGACCGTGACCGCCTCCCAGCCCATCCGCCGCCGCACGCGCGCGCGCGAAATTTCGCTGCAGTTCCTCTACATGCTCGAGGTGCGCGGCAGTTCGGCGCTCGAGGAACTCGACGCCTTCGTGGACCACCACACCAAAGGCGGGCCGGACCCGAAGGGCCGCGCCGAGGTCGCCGCCTACGCGCGCGAAATCTGCCACGGCGTGTACGATCACCGGCCTGACATCGACGCCTGGATCGAGGCCATCGCCGAGAACTGGCGCCTGGCGCGCATGGCCGCGATCGACCGCAACGTGCTGCGCCTCGCCACCTACGAATTGCTGCACAAGGCCGACGTGCCCTACAAGGTGGTGATCAACGAGGCGATCGAAATCGCCAAGCGCTTCTCCACGGCGCAAAGCGGCGCCTTCGTCAACGGCATCCTCGACCGCACCTGGGTGCTGATCGAGCGCGGCCGCGCCTCCAGCGGCCTGACCGTGCCGCCGCCGCCCGTCGAGGCCGAGGTGCGCGCGGTGCGCCGCCGCCCGGGCGCCGAGGAAGGCGCCGCGCTGGCGCCCGGCTCCGAGGCGCCCCCGCCGGATGCCGCCCCCACGCCGCGGCCGCGGCCGCGCAAGCCGCAGGCCTGAGCGCAGATGGTGTTCGGACGGCTCCGCGAAGGCCTCGCGCGCACGCGCAACAAGATCGCGCACGCTTGGCGCCGCGTCACCGGCGACGCCACGGCGCCGCAGACTCTCGAAGCGCTGGAAGAACTGCTCTACGCGGCCGACGTCGGCCCGCTGGCCGAGGAATTGCTGCGCGAGGCTGAAGCCGGCCTCAAAGCCGGACGCTTCGCCCATCCGGGCGAGATCGGCGGCTGGCTGCGCGAGCGCTTGGCGGGCCTCGTGCGCGGCCCCGGCGACGAGCCGCTGCCCGCGGCGCCGTCGGGTCCAACCGTGGTGCTCGTGGTCGGAGTCAACGGCAGCGGCAAGACCACTTCGATCGCCAAACTGGTGCACTGGCTGCGCGGGCAGAATCGCAGCGTGACGGTCGCCGCCTGCGACACCTTCCGCGCCGCCGCCGTCGAGCAGCTGGGCATCTGGTGCGAGCGCGCCGGCGTCCCGCTGGTGAAGGGCGCGCCCGGCGCCGATCCGGCCGCGGTGGCGCACGACGCGGCGCAATCGGCGCAATCCCGCGGCTCCGACTATCTCGTGGTGGACACCGCCGGCCGCCTGCACACGCAGAAAAACCTGATGGTCGAGCTGGAAAAAGTCAGCCGCGTGCTCGGCCGCGTGCTGCCGGGCGCGCCGCACCACGTGGTGCTGATCCTGGACGGCACCACCGGTCAGAACGCCATTCAGCAGGCGCGGAAGTTTCGCGAGTCCGTCGCCATCACAGGAGTGGTGCTCACCAAACTCGACGGCACGGCCAAGGGCGGCGCCACTTTCGCGGTCGGCCGCGAACTCGGCGTGCCCGTGCTCTTCATCGGCGTCGGCGAAGGCCTCGAAGACCTCGAGGTCTTCGATCCGCAGCGTTTCGTGGACGCCTTGCTCGAGCCGGCGGCAGCGCGGGAAGCATGAGCGCGCCGGCCGCCCCCTCGCCGCGGATCGCCACGCTGCTCGTGCTGATTGCCGCCGCCGGGGTGCTGGCTCCGCTCTTCAGCTGGCTGCCGGGGGGCTTCGACGACGCGCGCCTGGACGGCGGCGTGCTGGCGCTGGTCGCGTGCGCCGCCGTTCTGTTGCCGTTGCTGCTGCTGCGCCGCCTGCCGACGGCGACGCCCGGCACCTTTCTGATCTACGCCGCGCTCGGCCTCGGCCTGCTGCCGCTGCTCTTCGTGCCCTGGACCTCCTCGCAGGCCGGACTCGCCGACCGCGCGCCGCTGCTGGCGGCCTGGGCCCTCGCCGGCCTCACCGCCTCGGGCTGGTTCGAGACGGAGCGCTTGGTGCGCTGGATTGTCATCGGCTGCGCCGCCGCCAGCGCCTACGCGCTGCTGACCTGGAGCGGCGTGGATCCGCTCGGCTGGAAGCCCTGGCCGGAGGCGCCGCCGGTGGCGCCGTACACGGGCATCAACCACGCGGCCGAGCTGCTGACGCCGCTGCTCACCGCCGCGGCCATCTTCCTGCCCGCGCCGCGCCGCCGGCCGGGGGCTTGGGCCGCGGTCGCGCTCTGCGCCTTCCACGCGGGCACGCTGGGCGTGCTCGCGGGACGCCTGTCCCTCGCCGCGGGTCTGGCCCTGATCGGCTGGCGCAGCCCGCAGGCGCGCTCCGGCGCCGGCGTGGTGGCGGCCGCCTTCCTCGCGGGCGAACTCTGCCGCAGCCTGCTGGCTGCGCCGGCCGCGGTTCCCCCCAGCGCCGAGGCGGCCGTGCCGCCCAGCCTGCAGATCCGCAAGGAGCTGTACCTGGCCTCGGCCCAGCAGATTCCGAGCCGGCCGATTGGCATCGGCCTGGGCCGTTTCGAGACCGACTACCCGCTGTGGCGCTCGGAGGAAGAGGCGCGCCTCTCCACCAACGACTGGCAGTCGCGCATCTACCGCAGTCCGAAGACTCTGCACAGCGATCCGCTGCAGTTGCTGCTCGAATGCGGCGGCGA
>CAYVPL010000048.1:0-13153 GCA_964453755.1 uncultured Planctomycetales bacterium | reverse complement strand
CCACCGTGGTGCCGGCCGCGACGCCGGCCGCCGAGGTGCTGGCGCGCCAGCCCGCCGCCGTGTTCTTGTCAAACGGGCCCGGCGATCCCGCGGCGGTGCTGCACGCTCACGCAGCCGTGCGCGAGCTGGCCGCCGCCGGCATGCCGGTCTTCGGCATCTGCCTGGGGCACCAGATCGTCGGCCTGGCCTTCGGCGCCAAGACCTTCAAGATGAAGTTCGGGCACCACGGCGCCAATCATCCGGTGCTCGAGCGCAGCAGCGGCCGCGTGG
Organism: uncultured Planctomycetales bacterium; assembly: GCA_964453755.1. Classification (GTDB taxonomy): domain Bacteria; phylum Planctomycetota; class UBA1135; order UBA1135; family UBA1135; genus JAQBVK01. The sequence goes on along the minus strand of CAYVPL010000048.1, from coordinate 12,883 downwards.
ACATCGCCTCGCACAACCACGGCTTCGCGGTGGATCCGGACAGCCTCGCGGGCACGGGCCTGGAGGTGACGCACTGGAACGCCAACGACCAGAGCGTGGCCGGCCTGCGACACCTGGAGCTGCCGGTCTTCAGCGTGCAGTACCACCCGGAAGCCGGGCCGGGCCCGCACGATCCGCGGCATCTTTTCGCGCGCTTCCGCGAAATGGCCGTCGCGCGGCAGCCGGCGGCGGCGCGGGCCTGAGAACGATCCGATTACTGGATCAGGAAGTGATTGCGCGTGCCTTCGACGGCCGCCGTGCCGCCCCAGAAGAGGGCGGTGGTGGTCTTGACGAAGACCAGTTGCGTTGAAGCGTCCCAGTAGTAGGCGTGCGGCTGCGCTGTGGTCTGCAGCGCCGTGAGGCTGTTCTCGCGCGCGAAGGCCTGCAGCGGATCGAGCATGGCCACGCTGACGGGCGCCGCGGCCAGGGGCAGCGCGAGGATGGTCGGCACGCCGGCGCGCTCGCAGAACTGGATGTGCACCTCGTAGGCCGCGGGCGTGCGCGGCGGCTGGCCGTTGCGGCCCAGATAGGACACGAAGTAAATGCCGGTCTGCTCGGTCAGAGGATTGTTGGGCAGCAGGCCGAGCGAGGCGTTGAACACCCACTCGTCCTCTTCGATGCCCTCCTCCACCATTTTCGCCAGCACCTGCGAGCGCAGCGCGCCGGAGCCGCTGCCGCCGCCCGGCGCGGCGCGCACGTCCACGCGCAGGCGCGGCGGAATCACGCTGCCGGGGCCGCCGGTCCAGTGCGGAATCGCCAGGCGGATCTGCGCGAAGTCCACGTCGGCGGCGCGGAAGACGTAGGCGTTGGTGCCCGGCGGCTCGGCGAACTGGGATTGCGGCGCGCGGTTGGCGGCGAAGAAGGGATCGGCGTAACTGAGGTAGACGTCACGGCCGTAGCCGAGCACGTCGTGCAGATCGTGCACCACCGTGTTGCGCAGCATGCTGTAGCCGTTGCCGGCCCAGGTCTCCCGGTACTGCAGGCGTTGGCTGACGTGGCTGAACTTCCAATCGCCGGCGGCGCCGACCACCAGCAGATTGCGCGGATCCTCGGCGAAGTTCGAGTTGTATTCGATCTGCGTGATGGCTGCGACCGGCAGCGCGACGCTGCGCGGGCGGCCCTCGGGGTCCGGCAGGCGCGCGCCGTTGGCGGGATCGCGGAAGTTGACGATGCGCAGGCTCTCGAAGACGTTGAGCCCGTCGTAGGACTCGAGGGCGTTGATCGTGTCCCAGGGCGACTCGTGCGGGATGGAGTTGCGATCGGGCCGCGCGAAGTAGAAGTATGTTTGCGGCAGCGAGCGCCCGGCGCGCAGTTCGGCGGGGTTCAGCGCCAGGCCGAGGTTGCCGTCGCTGAAGCCGACGATCAGGCTGTCGCGGATGATCAAGGTGCTGCTCGCGGCGACGGCCGGCCCGCCGTAGGCGTTGGTGCGGCCTTCGGAGGCCGGATAGATGCCCGACTTGTTGTCGGCCGTCTTGCAGCGGTCGAGCACGGCCACGCCGAAGGTGCGCCACCAGATGCCGTAGCGGCGGTTCTTCCAGGCGATCAGGCCCTCGCCGGCCGGTTGGTCGCCGGCGGCTTCGTCGTATTGCCAGGGAATGCGCGACTGCTGCAGGAAGCCGTGCTGGCCGTTGCTGTGCGCGACGTTGTCGCGGAAGTAGGAGCCGCCGTGGGCTTTGTGCGTCCAGGGCGCGTCCTTGCCGGGCACCAGATAGAAGCCGTGCCCTGCGGCGCCGGCGGCGTGGTTGCCTTCGATCTTCTGGTTCGGATGGTTGGCCCAGAACACCGAGACGTTGATGCTGTCGAGGTCGTGCGAATACTCCGCCGGCAGGTCCACCCGCTTGTACTGCGGCGCCACCTTGAAGCCGAGGTTGTTGCGCAGCACGTTGCGCTGCGTCTTGTAGATCTGCTCGAAGAGCGGCTGGCCCTGGTCGTCGCGCTCGATGGTGTCCTCGAGGAAGAAGCCGGTCGAGCGCGTGTCGTAGCCGACGTTGCCCTCGACGACGGCCATGCGCGTGTCGTGCACGGAGACGAAGCGATTCACGCAGTGGTGAATCGAGGAGTGCATGAGGTACGGCGGATCCTGGCCGGGCGGCGGCTCGCCGAGATCGTGGAAGTGGAACGGATAGCGGGCCATCTTGGCCTCGACGCCGAGGTTGCGGAATTCCACCCACTCCACCTTGCACTCCGGCCGGCGCTCGTCTCCCATCATCGCCATGAGCGCGACGTGGCCCAGGTGCTCGGAGATGCCGCTGGTGCCGACCTGGGAGCTGTAGGGCGAATGCTCGCCCTGGATGACGATGCTGCGCGTGAGATTGGCAATCTCGGCCTTCATCGTGATGGAATCCTGCCCGCCGCCGGGGAAGGCGTAGGTCTCGGTGGCGGCGTAGTGCTGGAAGGCGAGCGGCGGCGCCACCACGATGCCGTTGGTGCCGCTGAAGCCCTGCAGATACACCTCTTCGTCCTGCAGGTAGCCGCCCGTGCGGCCGCCGGCCCCGGGCCGCAGTGGATCGGCGTACTCGAAATCGGTCGAGGCTAGGACGAGCCGGTCGTTGGCGGACCAAAGGTCCAGCGTGGAGTCGTCCAGATAGAGCAGGGTGGCGCCGGGATTCGCCGTTACGGCCAGCGTCGTCCAGCCGACGCCTTTATCCGCGCCGTACAGGAGCAGGCGGCCAGGGCCGGCCACGATCAGGCCGCGGTCGAGCGCCGCCTCCATGATGTGCTCGTGGTGGTGAAAGGCCGTGTGCATTTCCGCAGGCCAGTTCACGCCGGCGGTGCCGGGGAAGCGTTGCGGCCCGCCGTAGCGCTCCGGCGCGATCAGATTGATTTCGGTGTGCTTGTCAAAGCGCACCAGCCCGGCCGGCGTCTCGCAGCCGACGCGCAGCGTGCCCGTGACGACGGCGTAGGCGGTGTTGAGCTGCACCGTGCCGATGGGCGCGTCGTGGTCGAAGATCAGGGAGCCCTCGACGAACAGCCCGCCCAGAGACACGGTGGCGGTGTCGAGAATCACTTTCTCCCCGGCGCGAACGTAGGCGAAATCGCCGGCGTTCAGGCTGGCGAAGCGCGTGGACCAGGGCACGCCGTCGTGGCAAGTTGCGACCCGACGCGGCGCCTGAGCGAACGCGGTGCCGGCAGCGCCGACGGCAAAAAGGATCGCTGCGGAAAGATAGGAGGCGCGGGTCAACGCGTGGCCAGGGATTCTTCCACTCTGCGTGAAGAACAGGTTTCTGTCAAGTAGGATCCGGGCATGCTCCTCGCTCTCCTCCTGACCGTCGCCTGCCTTCAGGACCCCCCGGCGGCCGAAGTCAAACCACCGACTCCGGCGGAATCTGCCGCCGCCGTCACCGAGGCCCTGAAGGGCAAGGACTTGGCGCTCGCGCAGAGCGCCTTGAAGCAGCACGGCCGCGTCGCCGACGTCGCGGTGGTCAAAGCCGTGGCCGATGGCCTCAAGCACACCGATCCGCAGGTGCGGCTCGCGACGCTCGTGGCACTGCGCTTCAACGCGGATCCGGCGGCCACCGAGGTGCTGTTGAAGCAGAAGGGCAACAAGAAGATCAGCGAGGACGTGAACTGCGCCGAAGCCTTCGCCTACGCGCTCGGCCAGAAGCGCGACAAGCGCGCGCTGCCGCTGCTCAAGGACGGACTCGTCGCCACCGGCGACACCAACGGCAAAGTGATGAGCGCGAAGCTCTACGCGCTCGGGCGGATCCGCGACGAGGCCTCCTGCGAAATCCTGATGGACTTCATGGGCTCCGCGGTGCTGAAGGTCGAGCAGTACATGGTGGAGATTCGCATCTCCATGGCCGTGCTGACTGGCACCGACGCCGGTCCGGCGCAGCGCGACTGGCGCACCTGGTGGAACGACAACAAGTCGAAGCTCAAGATTCTGGACGAGGAGCCGCCGCTGCCGGATGCGGCGCAGAGGAAATGGACGATGATGTGGATGTGCGAAGAAGAGATCGCCGCTGAGAAGAAGGCGCGCTCCAAAAAAGAAGACGCCTGATTCTTCGCGGCTACTGCAGCTTCGACGGCGTCCGCATCGCGCGCAGCAGCTCGAGAATCTTCGGCGGCTGCCCCGTGCGCAGAATTCCGATCCGGAAGATCTTCGCGCTGCCCCAGAGCATCAGAGCTGCCGTGACGGCCATCAGAATGCCGGTGCCGACCAAATCGAACAGCGGCGGATCGGCGGCGGCGCGGTTCATCATCACGAACGGCGTGTAGATCGGAATCCAGGACATCACCGTGGCCAGCGTGCCGTTCGGCTCCTGGGCGATGAAGACCATCGTGAACAAAGGCACCATGAGCAACACGATGGCGGTGCCGACGAAGTTCTGCGCCTCTTTGACGGTGCTGCACAGGCTGCCCACCGCCAGGAAGATGCCGGCGTAGATCAGGTATCCGGCCACGAAGTAGAAAATGAAGAGCGGCAGCAGGCCGGAGCCCTGGATCACGCCCATCAGATCCCCCGCCCAACTCACCGAGGGCCCCGCGAAGTAGAGCAGCACTCCCAGCAGGGACAGCACCCAGGCGAAGAGCATGGTCAGGCCGACCGCGGCGATGCCCAGCAGCTTGCCCATCATGATCTCGCCGGGCGTGGCGGAGGACACCAGCACCTCGATGATGCGGTTCGACTTCTCCTCCACCGTGTTGTTCAGCAGCATCACCACGGTGTTGAAGATGGCCACGAACAGCAGGTACACGAAGCCGACCGGCGCCCATTTCTTGAGGGTGTCGGCCAGGCTGACGCGCTCCTCGCCTTCGGCCTTGCTCGGGTCGAAGGCGGCGAACTGGATCTGCGTGCGCTGCACCTCCTGCACCGTCTTCTCGTCCACCCCGCGCTGCGCGTACTCGCGCTTGCGCACTTCCTCGTTGAGGGCGCGCTGCACCGACTCCTTGAAGTCGTCGTCGGTGAGGTTGGCGGACCAGAATTGCACGCCGTCGGCGCCGTGCGAGGAGTCCAGGGTGGCCCGCGCCGCGTCGGTGGGCCGCTTCAGACGATTCAGGGCGTCCTTCGGCACGATCACCAGCGCGAAGAGGCCGCGGTCGGTGCCCGGCAACTCCTGGCCGGAGAGATAGGGACGCAGCGCGCGCGCCAGTTCGGCGGGCGGCGTCGCGGGATCCAGATCTGGCGGCAAGGAAACTCTCTGATAGTCGCGGCGCGGCGCCTCGAAGGGCGGCGCGTCCTCGCGCATGCTGGCGCGCAACACCGCTTCGAAGGCCTTCAGGCTTTCGGGATAGGCCAGCGCGTCGGTCCACTCCGGATTCTGGCCGGCCAGGCTCTCGAACTGCTTGATCGGATCCTGCGCCGGGTCGAAGGATCCCATCTGATCCGCCGGCAGCTTGGTCCAATCCACCTTGGGCTGCGCGGCCTGCTTCGCCGGGTCCGCGTAGGTCTGCGCGTGCTTCAGCAGCGCCCCCATGACCTTCATGCCGTGCTGCCGCTCCATGCCGCGCAGCACCGCGTCCTCGAACTGGCCGCTCTGATCCACCAGCAGGTAGTGGCGCACCGGTTTGGCCTTCTCCTGCAGGAACTCCGGCACCTTGATGGAGACCAGCAGCAGCACCGGGAACATCAGCAGGTTGACCCAGAAGCCCTTGGTACGGGCGTTCTCGCCGTATTCGCGGGAAGCAACGAGGAAGGCGTTTCTCATCGGAAGCTGGCGACCTTGGCGCCTTCACCCACCAGTTGCAGGAAGACGTCGTGCAGATTGGGCTCGTACTGCTCGAAGGAATCCAGTTCGACGCCGGAGCGGAAGCAATGGCGCAGCAGTTCCTGGGGATCGGCGCCGTCGGCGAGAGTGAGATCCCAGCGCCGCGGGGCGGCCGCGTCTTCGCTGGCGACGGGCGTGACGGCGGTGACGCCGGGCAGGCGCGCCAGCACTTCCTGGCTTTGGCCGCCGAGGCGCACGCGGCGCGGAATCAACTTGCGCGCTTCGGGAATCGTGCCGTCGAAGATTTTCTTGGCCTTGGCGATGAGCAGGATGCGGTCGCACATGCGCTCGGCGTGGGCCATCACGTGCGTCGAGAAGACCACGGTGGCGCCGCGCGCGCTGAGATCGCGCACCACGCTCTCCATCACCTGCTGGTTGGCCGGATCGAGGCCGCTGAAGGGCTCGTCGAGGATGACGAAATCCGGATTGTGCGCGATCGAGGCCAGCACCTGCACCTTCTGGCCCATGCCCTTGGACAGAGTCTCGCAGCGGGCGTTCGCGAAATCCTTCAACCCGTACTTCTCGAGCAGCTCGTAGGCGCGCTTCTGCGCATCCTTCGCGCTCAGCCCCTTGAGGCGCGCGAAGTAGGCGATGATCGCCCAGGCCTTCATTTTCTTGTACAGGCCCTTCTCTTCCGGCAGATAGCCGATGCGGTTGCGCACCTTCAGCGCCGAGTCCTCGCCCAGCACCGTGATCTTGCCCGCCGTCGGTTTGACGATGTCCAGAATCATCCGGATCGTCGTCGTCTTGCCCGCGCCGTTCGGCCCGAGGAAGCCGTAGATGGCGCCCTTCGGCACCGAGAGGCTCACGTCGCTGACGGCGGTGAAGTCGCCGTATTTCTTGGTCACGCCCTCCAGAACGATGGCGGCGCCGCTCAACGGCACACCCCGGCGCTTTCGAGCGTGGGCGGCGCCAGGCGCTCCTGGGCGCAGGCGTTCTCGACGTCCTGCACCGTCTTCGGCGCGGCCAGCGTGAGAATCTCCGGCGCGCCGCCGGTGATCAGCACGTCGTCCTCGATGCGCACGCCCAGGCCGCGGAATTCCGCCGGCACCGTGGCGTCGTCGGGTTGGAAGTAGAGGCCGGGCTCGACGGTCAGCACCATGCCGGGCTGCAGCGGCCGCGAAGCGCCGTCGGCGCGGTAACGGCCGGCGTCGTGCACGTCGAGACCGAGCCAGTGCGAGGTGTTGTGCATGTACCAGGGGCGGAAATCCTTCTTCTCGCGGCACTCCGCGGCGCTGCCGCGATAGAGGCCGAGATCCACGAGGCCCTGACAAAGCACGTCCAGGGTGGCGTCGTGGACTTCTTCGAAGCGCGCGCCGGCGCGGCACTTCTCGATCGAGGCGAGTTGGGCGGCGAGCACGAGCTCGTATACGGCCTTCTGCGCCGGGCGATAGGTCCCGTCCACGGGGAACGTGCGCGTGACGTCGGCCGCGTAGCTGCCGAATTCCGCGCCAGCGTCGATCAGCAGCAGATCGCCGGCCTGCAGGCGCATCTGATTGGTGTTGTAGTGCAGAATGCAGGCGTTCTGGCCGCCGGCGACGATCGCCGGATAGGACCAGCCGCCGCCGTCGCCGCCGTGGCGGCGGAAGGTGTAGGACAACAGCGCCTCGATCTCCCACTCGCCGACGCCGGGCGCGGCCTGCGCCATCGCCAGCAGATGGCCCTCAGCCGCGATCGCCGCGGCGCGGCGCATCAGCGTGAGTTCATCGGGGCTCTTGATCAGGCGCAGCTCGTCGAGCGCCGGGCCCGGATCCAGCACCGCCTCCGGCGGCGCCAGCCCCAATCGCGCGCGGCGCCGCAGATCTTGCAGGGCCGGCAGCACGATGCGGTCGAGTTGCGGATGAGCGCCCAGGCGCATCCAGGCGCGCTTCGCCTTGCTGAGCGCCTGCGCCGCGGCCGCGGCGAATTCGCCGTTCACGCGGGCCGCGGGGAATCCCAGTTTTTCGCGCGCGCCTTCGGGGCCCAGGCGCCGGCCGTTCCAGATCTCACGATCGCGGTCGCGCTCAAGCACGAAGAGCTCGGCCTCGGGCAGTCCGTCGACGCCTTTCGCCAGCAGCAGCCAGGCATCGGGCTCGGGGCACGCCGTGAGATACCAGAACTCGGATTCCTGCCGGAAAGGGAATTCGACGTCGTGATTGCGGACGGCCATGCCCGCGCCGCCGAAGAGGGCCACGTCGCCGTCCTGCATGCAGTCGAGGAAATTGGCGCGATGTCGGGCGGCGAGAATTTCGGGGCGGGGCAGCATGCGGGGGCCGCAAACCGCGGCGCTGATGATTCTGGGCCCCCCAGCCACCGCGGTCAAACGACCCCCGAATTGCAAGGAAGGCGCTATCCTTCTGGCCCTTCACCATGAACCTGCTCGTCCCCCTCCTGCTCGCCGCGCTGCCGCAAGATCCGGTGGCCACCCCGGAACCGGTCAAGAACTGGAAAGGCAATTTGGATGCCGGCGCCGCCCTCATCTCAGGCAACAGCGAGTCCACCACGGCTTCGCTCGATGCCGTCGTGGACGGCAAGTGGGGCGCGTGGGCCGCCGGCGCCTACGCGGGGTACACCGGCGTGCGCAGCACGGACCAGGTCACGGGCGACGCCACCACCACCACGCGCATCTACACGCTGGGCGCGAACGGCAAGCGCTACTTCGGCGAGGCTGAGAAGGTTTACGCCTACGCCAAATCCGGAGATCGCCGCGACGAGCCGAGCGGATTGGTCGAGCGCTTCGACGTCGGCGCCGGCGCGGGCTACCGATTCGATCTCTACACCAAGGCGTTCCTCGGCGTGGAGGCGGGTCCGTCTTGGGTCAGCGAAGAACTCGTCGGCATCGCCGAGGCTGAGGAGACGGGCGTGGTGCGCGCTGCCTACAACTTCGAGACGCCCTTCAACGAGCGCCTGAAGGCCTACGGCAACGGCGAGTATCTGACCGGCGGCGAGGTGGAATCCTTCACTTCGCTCACGGGCATCCGCTGGAACTTCCGGCCCGACTGGAGCTTCACGGCCTCCATCCAGGTCAATTACGACGGTTCGCCGGCCGCGGGCTTCGAGAGCACCGACCAGATCTTCGTGCTCGGCGTCGGCATCGCCTTCTAATCTTCCTCCCCGCGCGGGCGCCATGGCTAGAATGAAGCCTGACCATGGCGCTCGACATGAAAACCGCGGAGGCGCTGACGGCGCCGGAGGCCCGCGAGACCATGGTGATGTTCCGGAACCTGCCGGACGACCCGCTGGCCGTGCAGATGTCCTTCCGCGGCATGTTTCCGGAGAAACTCGCGCGGGCGATGGGCGAGTTGCTGCTGCTGCGGCGCCGCGCCACGCAGAAGTTCGGCAAGGGCCTGGAGATGTACTTCACCAAGCCGCAGCTGGAGCAGTCCTCCAGCGAAGTGGTGGCGCGCTACCGGGCAGCGCGATTTCTGCGGGCCGGCGCCAAGCTGGTGCACGATCCCTGCTGCGGCATCGGCTCGGACGCGATTGCGCTGGCGCACGCCGGGCTGCAAGTCGCGGCGCAGGATCTGGACGAGGTCGCCGTTCACTTCGCGCGCTGCAACGCGGAGATCTACGGCCTGCTGGACCGGATCAGTTTCCGCGTCGCGGACTGCGAACTGGACGCCCCACCGCCGGGCGGCGCGATCTATTTGGATCCGTCGCGGCGCAAAGGCGCGCGGCGCATCATCAATCCGGCCGAGTGGTCGCCGGGCCCGGCCGCCGTCACGCGCATGCTGGAAGGCCGGGACTGCGCCGCGGTCAAGCTCTCCTCCGCGGTGGACGTCGAAGAGTTGCTGCAGCACTTCCCTCCGCCCGGCGAGATCGAAGTGATCTCCTACCTGGGCGAGGCGAAGGAGACGGTGTTCTGGTACGGCGCCGCCGCCGGCAAGGAGCCGCGCCGCGCCACCATCCTGCCCGCGGAAGTCAGTTACGCCGGCGCCGAGCAGGCGCAGGCCGAAGTCGGCCCGCTTGACAAATGGATCTTCGATCCCGACCCGGCGCTGATCCGCGCCGGCCTGCTCGGCCGCTTCGCCGCCGAACACGGCCTGCGCGTGCTGGATCCGGAAATCGCCTATCTCACGGGTTCGAAACTGGTCAAGACGCCCTTCCTGGACGCCTTCCGGGTTTTGGACGTGCAGCCCCTCGATCCGCGCAAGATGCGCGCGAGCCTGCGCGAGCACAAGGTCGGCGAGCTCTCGATCCGCAAGCGCGGCATCGCCGAGCGGCCGCAAACCTTGTCGCAGCGCTTCCTGCCGAAGAGCCTCGGCAATCGGCGCATGACGTTGATCGCCGTGCGCATCGGCGAGCAGCACCTGGGCATCCTCGGCGAGCCGGCCGAGTGAGATGAGCAGGCTCCTGGCGCGCGCGGCGGCGGCCTGGCTGCTGGTGGCCGCCGCGGCCTGCCAGGATCCGGCGCCGCCGCCGGCCGCGCGCAACGCGCACTTCGCCCTCAACAGCGCGCCGCAGGGCTTCGACCCGCTGCGCGCCTTCAGCGTGACGGAGGGCATTCTGCAGCGGCAGATCCTCGAGTCTCTCACGGAATACGATCCGGACGCTCCGGCCGAAGCGCGCGCGCGCCCGTTGCTCGCCGCGCGCTGGGAGACCAGCGCCGACGGCCGGCAATGGATCTTCACGCTGCGCGAGGACGCCTTCTTTCTCGATCCCGGCGCGACGCCGCTGTGGCCAGGCGCCCGCCGCGCAGTCGCAGCCGCCGACGTCGTCGCCTCGCTGGTGCAGCACGCCGATCCGCGTTCCCCCTCCACCAACACCTGGGACGCCTATCAGGAACTCTTCGTCGGCCTTGACGCGCTGCGAGCCGAGTTGCTCGCCGCGGGCGCGGCAGGCGACGCACTGCTGGCGGCCGCGCTGCAAGACGGCGTGGCGGGCATCCGCGCGCTCGACGCGCGCCGCGTGCAGTTCACGCTCACCCGCCCCGACGGCTTTCTGCTGCAACGCCTCGCCTCGCAGGCTTACGCCGTGATCCCGCGCGAGCGCGCTCTGGGCTCCGCGGAGGCCCGCCTCAACCAGCCGATCGGCAGCGGTCCTTACTTCCTCGCGGAGTGGCAGCCCGGCCAGCGCGCGCTGCTGCGCCGTACTCCCAATTGGCGCGAGGAACTGCGCCCCGACGCGGCCGGCGGCGTCGCGCCGGCCGCAGTGACTTTCGATCTCGTGCGCGAAACCGCGGCGCGCGGCCTGATGTTCGAAAACGGGCAGCTCGACCGCATGTCGCTGGCGCTGGACTCCTACACCCGCTTTCTCGACGGCACGCAGTTGCAGGCCGAGTGGAGCGCGCGCGGCTACCGGCTCAGCCGGCTGCAGGTGCCGGACACCAACTTCCTGATCTTCAACATGCGCGATCCCGTGATCGGCGCGGTGCCCGGCGATCCCGCAGCCGACCGCCGCCATCGCAGCCTGCGCCGCGCGCTGGCTCTGGCCTTTCCGCGCGACGGCTGGCACCAGTTGCTGCGCGGCAACGCCGCCGCGCTGCCGGCCCGCACGCATCTGCCGCCGGTCGTGCCCGAAGCCGCGGCGCTGCCCGACTTCCCCTGGCTGGGCCCCGACCTCGACGCCGCGGCCCGCGAACTGGCCGCCGCCGGATACGCCGACGGCGCCGGACTGCCTGAACTGGCCTTCGACCTCACCAGCGACGATCCGGTCACGGCCTCGCTCGGCGAGCTCTACCGCGCCAATCTGCGCCAGCTCGGCATCAACTGCCGCGCCCAACCCAACGCCTGGCGCAACCTGATGGACCGCGCCGCGCGCGGCGAATTCCAGATGACCCTGCAATCCTGGGTGCTGGACTGGCCGGACGCGGCCATGATCTTCATGCTCTTCGATTCGGCCGGCATCGGCCGCTCCACCAATCTTTCCCAATTCGCCGACGCCGGCTACGACCAGGCCCTGGCCCGTCTGCGCGGCGCCGCCGATCCCGCCGAACGCGCCCGCCTCTGCGCCGAACTGGCCGGCATCCTGGCCGACCGCGTCCCGGCGCTGCCGATCGACCACCGCGTCAGTTATCTTCTGCACCAGCCCTGGCTGCGCCAGGCCGAGGGCCACCCCTTCGACCCGCTCGCGTGCAAATTCATCCGCCTCGGGGAGCCGCGCTGATCGCCCGCCTGGCGGCGCGCCTGGCCGGCGCGGCGGCCCTGCTGCTGGGCGCGGCGGCCCTGCTCTTCCTGCTGCTGGAGAGCGGACTTGCCGGCGACCCGGCGCGCGCCGAAGCCGGCCCCCGCGCCGGCCCCGCCGAACTGGGCGCCGCGCGCCTGCGCCTGGGAATGGTGAAAGATTTCCGGGCCGGCGCGCTGCGGCTGGAGTTGCTCGGACCGCCGCGCCGCTTGCTGCTCGAGTGGGACGAGGACGCGCTGCGCCTGCTCGACCTCTCCGGCCAAGAGCTCGCGCGCGTTCCTGCGGCCGATCTCGGCCTCGCCGACTGCGCCGAGCGGCTGCGCGCGGCCGCCGCCGCGCTGACACCGCCGGCGGAGATCGAAGCGCGACTCGGCGCCGCGGACCTGGGCGCGGCGCCCGCCCGCGGCCTGGCCGCGGGTCTCGACGGCGCCACTCTGACTCTCGAGCCGGGCTTTCCGGCAACGCTGCCCTGGGCCGAACCGCGTTCCCTGCTCGCGCGCCTCGGCACGCGCCTCGGCGCCGTCGCGCGCCTCGATCTCGGCACCGATCGCGCCGGGCGGCCGGCCCTGGCCGAAGTCGGCGCGCGCGGGCTGCGCTCACTCAGCTACGCGCTGCCGGCATTCCTCATCACCACCGCGCTGGCGCTCGCGCTGGCACTGCTGTGCGCGGCGCGCCGCGGGCTGCTCGACCGCGCGCTCATGACGCTGAGCGCGCTGCTCATGTCGGTGAGCGCGCTGGCGCTGGTGCCGGTGCTGCGCCGCCTCCTCACTGTGGATCTGGGCCTCTTCGGCCTGCGCCCCTGGAGCGCGCCCTACGCGCCGCTGCTCGCGCTGCCGGCGCTGACCTGGATCCTCATCGCGCTGTGGCCGGAGCTGCGCCTCTACCGCACGCTGGCGGTCGAGGAAGCGGAGAAGCCGTGGATGCTCGCCGCGCGCGCGCGCGGCCTGCCGCAGCGCCGCCAGCAGGTCCGGCACCTCGCGCCCAATCTGGCGGCGCCGGTGCTGGCGCACGCGGCCGTGGTGCTGCCGTATCTG
>CAYVPL010000047.1:0-13290 GCA_964453755.1 uncultured Planctomycetales bacterium | reverse complement strand
AGCAATGCCGCCTCCTGCGCGGCGTCGAGCGGCTTCACGTCCTCGCGGTCCACGCGCAGCATCTGCTGGTTGCGCGCGAGGATGCGGATCTTCTGGATCGTCGGCCGGTCGGCGCAAGCCAGCAGGCCGGCGGTCTCCGCGCCGGCGGCGGCCAGCACTTGCCGCAGGGTTTCGCCCATCGCGTCCTGACCGATGGCGCCGAAGCAGAGCGGCTTCGCGCCGAGCGCCGCGAGATTGAGCGCGACGTTGGCCGCGCCGCCGGGCCGCTCCTCTTCGCGCCGCGCGTGCACCACGGGCACCGGCGCTTCGGGCGAAATGCGCGCCGCATCGCCCCACACGTAGCGGTCCAGCATCGAGTCGCCGACCACGGCGATGCGCGGCGCCTTCAGGCTCTTGAGCGCTTCGATCAGATCCTGGTCATGCACGCGGCTGCTCCTCCGCCGGGCGGGTGCGGTAGCGGTCGTGGATCCAGAGGTATTGCTCCGGCCAGCGCAGGATCGCCCGCTCCATCTCGTGGTGCATGCGCAAGGTCAGGGTGCGCACGGCCTCGTCGTCCGCTGGAGCCGGCGCGGTGACGCCGCGCACGAGAGTGCAGCCGAAACTCCAGGTGCCGGTGAGAGCGCCGCGCGGGCACCAGAATACCAGCACCGCGGCGCCGGTCTTCAATGCCAGCGCCGCCGCCGCGCGCTCGGTGGCTGCGGGATGGCCGAACCAGTCCACGAAAATCGGCGCGTGATGGGCGTTCTGGTCCGTGGCCAGCACGGCGCAGCGCCCGGACTTCAGCTGACCGAGCAAGCCGCGCACCGCGCCGTGGCGCTCGAGCAGGCGCACGCCGTAGCCTTCGCGCGCGCGGGCCAGGCTCTGGCCCAGGTACCAATTCGAAGGCAGGCGCATCGGAAAGGCCGGTTCGATCCCGGCCAGCGCCAGCGCCGCACCGCCCAGATCCACGCTGCCGAGGTGCGGCTGCACCGCGACCAGCGGCTGCCCGCGCAGAGCCGCGAGCGTTGCGCGCGCGCCGGGCTCGAAGGCGATGCGCTGGTCCAGGCGGCCTTGGAATGCGTGCGCGATGCTCATCACCTCCATCGCGGCGCGGCCGAGGTGGCCGCAGGATGCGCGCAGAATCCGGTCCCGCTCCTGCTCTGACAAATGCGGCAGGGCGCGGGCGATTTGCGCGCGCCCGGTCGTCCGCCGCCGCGGGCTCCACCAGGCGCAGCGTCCGATGCGGTCGCCGAGCGCGGCTTGCGCCGCCAACGGCAGCAGGCCCACCAGGAACAGCAAGGCCCGCTGCGGCTGCCAGAGCAGCCAGGGCACCAGGCCGGGCTTGTGCTTCCAACGGCGGCGCACCCGCTTGCGCCAGGCGCGCAGGCGGCCGGGGGGGGGAGCCGGAGCCGCTTCGGCGCTCATGCCGTCCGTCCGGAGCCGCGCGGATCCTGCGCCTGCCACAGCGGCTCGATGCGCGCGGCGCGCGCCGGCAAGTGCAGAGCCGTCAGCATGGCTTCCCAGTGTTCGCCGCCGCGCAGGAATTGCCAGTCCACGCGCAGTTCCCAGGCATTCTCCGGCGCGAGGGCGCGCAACTTCACGCCGTCCTTCTCGGTGACGAGCACCGCCGGCTCCGCCGCCCAACCCGCCAGGTCGGCGGCCTGCCAGGCGTGGTGATCCGGCAGCCACTGGCAGCCGGTGATCGCGACGCCGTGCGCGGCGCAGAGCCGCGCGAAGGACTGCGGATTGCCGACGCCGGCGGCGAGGCGCGCGCGCAGGCCGCGCAGCGCCGTGATCGGGCGAATCTCGCCGGTGCGCAGATTGCGCAATTCGCGGGCGGCCATCGCGCCTTCGATCTCCGGCAGCGGCGGCAGGCCGGCGCGCCGGCGCCGCACCTCGGACCAGATCCGCGCGCGCGCGTCGGCGTCCACCAGATCGGCGCGGGAGAGCAGGATGCGCGTCGCGCGGCGCAGCGCCGCGGGACTTTCGCGAAACAATCCCGCCGGCAGGCAGCGGCCGAAGGGGCGCGTGGCGTCGAGCAGCACCGCGTCCTCGTCGCGCTGCAGCCGGAAGTGCTGAAAGCCGTCGTCGAGGATCAGCAGATCCACGGGCGGACCGGCCAGCATGCGCCGCAATCCGGCGACGCGGTCAGCGCCTTCTTCCAAGCGCGCGGCGGGATGGCGCTCGCGCAGCAGCAACCCTTCGTCGCCGCCGTAGCCGCGCGCCAGAATGCCGACGCGCGCGCCGGCGCGCTCCAGCGTCGCCACCGAGGCCAGCAACAGCGGCGTCTTGCCGGTGCCGCCGGCGGCGAGATTGCCGATGGAAAGAGTCGGCAGCGGCGGACGCTGCGAGCGCAACGCGCCGCTGCGGTAGGCCAGCGCGCGCAGCCGCGCGACGCCGCACCACAGCCAACCGACCGGCGCCAGCAGGGCGCCCAGCGGTCCGTCGAGCCTCTCGGCCGGGGTCGGGCGCGCCGGCGGCCCGCCGCTCACGGCGACTCCCACCAGGAGTGGGCGCGCAGCAGCGCTTCGAGCGCCGCGCGCTCGGGATGGTTGGCCGGCAGCGCCTTCAATTCCAGCGGATCGCGGCTGCGATCGAAGAGTTGCAACGTGCCGGCATTCAGGTCTTCGATCAATTTGTAAGATCCGCGCAGCACGGCGCGCTTGTGCACGAATTTCTCGGGCTGATCGGTCTTCACCGGCACGAAATCCACTTCGATGGCTTGGTATTCCGGCCGCAGTCCCCGCCCCGCCGAGCCCGGCGGGCCGGGCGGCACCGCGACTCCCGCGAGGCCGAGAATGGACGCGTACAGTTGCTGCTCGGCGTAGCCGCCCTGCGCCAGCGCCGGCAGGCTCCAGGACTTCTGCCAACCGGCCGGCAGCCGCACGACGAGCGGCAGATCGGTCAGTTCGGTGTGCAGGGTTTGCGTGTGGCCGATCATCCCCCGCTCCGCCAGCTCCTCGCCGTGGTCGGAGGTGAAGATCACGACCGTGTCCTGCCAATCCGGCCGCTGGCGCAGCGCCGCGAGCACGCGGCCGAAGGCCTCGTCCACCGCGCGCACTTCTTCGTCGTACAAGGCTGACAATTGCTCGCGATCGGCCGGCGTGCAGCGGCGTTGCATCTCGCGCAGGCGGTCGACGTCGTCGGCGCCCTGCACCCAGCCGCCGTAGCCGGGCTGGAACCAATCCCATTGCGGATGATCCACCAGCACCGCGTGCGGATCGAAGAAGTGCAGGAGCAGGAACCAGGGCGCGTCCGCGGGCTGCTGCTGCAGCCACGCCAGGCCCGAGTCCCCCACCTGCGCCGAACTGCTGCCTTCGTGCTTCACTGCGGCCGGCGCTTCGTCCCAGAAGTCGAAGCCGGCCTGGAAGCCCGCGCCCGTGCGCGCCGTCAGCAGGTGATTTGACATCACGCAGCCCGTCGCGTAGCCGGCGCGCTGCAGCACCGCCGGCAGCACCTCGGCGTCGTGCAGCGCCGCGCCGGCGCCGACCAGGCGCATCACGCCGTGCTCGGCCGGCGGCAGCCCCGTGAGCAGCGTGGCCATGCTGGGCTTGGTCCAGGAACTGCTGGAGACCAGGCCGTCGATCACCTGCGCGCCCGGTTCCTGGGCGAGGGCCGCGAGCGCCGGGGCGGTCGGCCGCTGCGCGTAGCCGTAGACCGGCAGATGATCCTTGCGCAGAGTGTCCACGACCACGAGCAGGACGTTGGGCCGGGCGGCGGGAGCAGCGGCGTCCCCGCTGCAGGCGGCGAGCGCAAGCACGGCGAAAGCAAGCCCCAGGACAATGCGCGCAGGCATGAGCAGCGCCGCCTAGGGTAACATCCGACCATGGCGGAGCACGATGCGGAGCGGAGGCAAGGAGTCGCCACCGCGCTGCTCTGGCTGAGCCAGGATCAGCGCCTGCTCGCCTGGGTGCTCGAGCGCATGGTTCCGGCCAGCGTCTTGACCGCGGCCCTGCGCAGCACCGGCCAGGCGATGGCGCCCGGCGGCGCCGCGCGCACGGTCGCTCGGCAGATTCCGCGCGCGCCGCGCCTCGTGCCTGCCGTCGTGAGCGCGATCCTCGATCACCTGCCCGCCGGAGACGCGGGCTCCGCCGCTCCGCAGCCCGGCATGCCGCCGGAAGAGGCCCGCCGCCGCTTGCGCGACGCCTTGCTGGCCGGCGACGAAGCCGGCGCGCGCGCCGCGGCCGATCTGGCGAAACTTTGCGGCGAGCAATTGGCTCCGGCCGCGGAAGAGCCGGCGCCGGCCAAAGTTCGGCCGCGGCGGACGGGCGGGGCGACGCGGAAAGCGCCGGCCACCCCCGCCGCCGCGCCCGACCCGCAGGCGGAAATCGTCAAACTGCGCGGCGATCTGCTCGCCGGCGAGGCGGAGCGGGCGCTGCACATCGCCGAAAGCCGCCGGCTCGCCAAGGAGTTGGAAGACGCCCGCGCCGAGGTCCGCACCGAGCGGCGCCGCGCCGCCGACTTGAAGAAGCGCATCGCGGCCGCCGCCGAGCCCGGCGCGCGCGAGAAGGCGTTGGAGGAAGAGGCGGCGGCGGCGCGGCGCGAGCACTCGATCCTGGCGCAGAAATTTCGCCTGGTCGAAGAGGAGCGCGACGACCTGCGCGCCTGCCTCGAGGACCATGATCGCTTCCAGGCGCTGGCAGCCGAGGAAATTCCCTCCTTCCGCAAGCGCCCGCTGCTGGCGGAGGAAGTGGACCTGGCGCGCCGCATCGCCGCCGACGGCCGCACCTTCCGCATCCTCGTGGTCGGCGGCGGCGAGCCGCAGTTTCGCCATCGCGACAAGCTGGCGGAGTACGCGGAGGTGCTCGGCTTCCGCGCCGAGTGGCGCATGGCGGAGTACGTGTCCTGGCACCGGGAAATGGACAAGCTCGGCGCGGACATGAAGTCGCGGTTCGACGCGCTCGTGATCCTGCACTACAACCGCACAACGTTCACGCGCAACGCGCGCGCCATCTGCGACGAAGCCGGCCACAAGCCCTGCATCACCTGCCACTACGAAGGCTTCACGAGCCTGCGCGCGGTGCTGCGCGAATGCCTGCGGCAACTGCTCGAGCGCCGCGGCCCGGCCTAGGCTCCGCCGGACTAAATCGTCGGCTTCTCTTCGACCGTCTCTTCCGCCAGACCGATCAAACCGCGCTCCAGTTCGACCAGCGCGATCTCGATCGGGTTCTCCACCCGCTCCAACTCGGCGTCGAAGAGCGGCGCGTCGCCGCGCACCAGCTGGCGCACCCGCTTCTGCAGCAGGACCGTGCGCTCGAAGGAGCCATTGATGACACGCTGAAGACGCTGGGGCAGGGTCAGTTCCATGAGTGCGGGCATCGATGCCTAGCCCTGCATCTTAGGGCTTCCGGCCGCCGCCGGCAATGGAAAGCGCCGCTTCGGCCCAACTGTGGAAGCAGGCCTGATCCGGCCCCAGCGGCTCCTGCCCCTCCAGGCAGGCCTGCAGAAAGGGCAGGCCCGCCTCCTCCGCCGCCTGCCGATCCGCGGCAGTGTCGCCAAGGTAGATGCCGCGCCCGTGCTGCGCCCGCAATGCGGAGAGCACGGGCGCCTTGTCTTCGCAGCCGATGACCTCTTCCGCGGCCACGCCCGCGCGCGCCGCATCGGCCTTCACCACGGCCGGGCTGGCGCGGCTGACCACGAACACCGGCACTCCGGCGGCGCGCAGCGCGGCCAGCACCCGCAGGGCGCCGGGATACGGCGCGAAACCGAAGAAGGGCACGACGGTGCCGTTCCAGTCCACCGCCACGAAATCGGGAGCCTCCTCACGCATGGACGCGAGCGGCGTAGAGTAACGGCGTGATTGCAGTGTGCCTGACTTGGGGAATTCTGGCCGCTCCGATGCAGGAAGCGGCCGTGGCGCCGAATCCGGACGCCGTGTCGGCCGAACGGATCGGCGCGACTCTGGCGGAATTGTGCGCGCAGCCGCGCTTCGCCGGTTCGGAGGAAGCGCGCCGCGCCGCCGACTTCGCGGCCGAGGTCTTGTCCGGCGCGGGCTTCCGCGTGGATCGGCCGCGCTACGACTGCCTGATTCCGCGGCAGACCGCGCAGAAGCTCGAACTGCTCGGCGCCGACGGCAGTTGGATCGAACTCGATCTGCTCGAAATCCCGCTCGCCGAAGATCCCTACACCCGCCAGCTGCAGGTGCCGCCGATGCTCGGCTTGTGCGCGCCGGGCAGCGCGGAGGGCGCGATCTACTACGCGGGTTACGGCACGCGGGCCGAATTCGAGAGCCTGCGCGCCGAGCACGGCGCGGCGCTCGACGGCGCGATTGCGCTGTGCCGCTTCGGCATGCTCTTTCGCGGTCTCAAACTGGCGCACGCCGAGGAGGCCGGCTTCGGCGGCGTGCTTCTGTACACGGACGAACTGGACGACGGCGCCGCGCAGGGCGCGATGATGCCGGCGGGACCGTGGCGCCCGCGCGACGGCATCCAGCGCGGCTCCGTGTTCAACGGCAAAGGCGATCCTCTCACGCCCGGCTGGCCCGCGCTGCCGGACGCGCGCCGTCTCACGCGCGCGGAAGCGCCCGGCGCGGTGCGCATTCCCGGCTTGCCCATTTCGATGGACAACGCCGCGCGCCTGATGGCCGGCGCCGAGCGCCAATTGGGGCCGCTGCCTGCGCGCGCGCGCATGTCCGTGGCGCAGGACGAGAGCCTGCGCCCGGTGGAGAACGTGATCGGCTGGATCGAGGGCGCGAGCCGGCCCGACGAATGGGTGATCGTCGGCGCGCACCGCGACTCGTGGGGACCGGGCGCGGTGGACAACGGCAGCGGCAGCGCCGTGCTGCTGGAAATGGCGCGCGTGTTCGGCGAAGCCGCGGCGCGCGGATGGCGGCCGCAGCGCACCCTGGTGCTGGCCACTTGGGACGCGGAGGAATGGGGACTCATCGGCAGCACGGAATGGGTCGAGCAGCACGCGCACTTGCTGCGCGAGCGCGCCGTGGCCTACGTCAACATGGACGTGGTGGCGAGCGGCCCGAACTTCGGCGCAACCTGCACGCCGGGGCTGGTGGAAGCGCTGCGCGCCGCTTGCGCGGCCGAAGGCCTGGAGGCGCCCGCCAATCTCGGCGTGCCCGGCGGCGGCTCGGATCACGTGCCCTTCCTGGAATTGGCGGGCGTCGAAGTGATGGGATTCGGCTATTCCGGCGGCAGCGGCACCTATCACTCTTTGCACGACACGCCGTGGGTGGTGGACTCTTTCCTCGATCCTGGGTTCGCCGTGCACGCGCGCGCCGCGCGCATGGGAGTGCGCCTCGCCACGCTGCTGGCCGACGATCAGGTGCCGGTGAACGGGCTGCGCGGCTGGCTGCGGCAGGCGGTGCGCGCGGCCGAGGCGCTGCCGGCCGCGACGGACGCCGAGCGCATCGCGCGCCTCGAATTGGTCAATGCGGCGCTGAAGGCGGCGCTGGCCGCGGAGGAGAACGAAGCGCCGGCGGCGGATCCGGCCTGGCGCTTCGGCCGCCTCTTTCTGACGCCGACGGAGGCGGGCGACAGCGTGAAGCCTTCCTGGCTGTGGCGCAGCGCCGGCTACGGATCCGAGTGGTTTCTGGACCGCGAAGACGGCTGGCAGCGCTCGCGCGCGGCTTTGCTGGAACTCGCGCAAGCGCTGCGCGGCTCCTGAAGCGCGAAATTAAAAGCCGTAGGTCGCCGTCAGGAAGAACCAGAGCTGGTCGTCGTTCGTCGGCATCGCCGAGCCGCTGAAGAAGTAGGCGGCGCCGCCGTCCACGCTCAGGGATTCGTTGATCCGGCCTTCGGCGTACAGGTCCATTTCGGTGCCGAGCGAGCTGGAGTTGCTGGCGATGCCGTACGGCGCGAGGCCGTAGGCGGAGTAGGCGTCGTCGGCGTTGTTGGCGCGCCAGAAATTGTGCAGGTCGGCGTGCCAGCTCCAGCTCTGCGTCCAGGGCCGCCAGTACGTGAGAGCCAGATCCACGAGGTTGGCGAAGCCGAACAGGTCGGCGCGGCCGTTGTACTGGTGCTGGTCGATGTAGACCGGGGTGAAGCGCTTGAAGTCGCCCGGCTTGTCGTCGTTGCCGGTGGCGAAGCCGAATTCCAGGCCGACGTGATTGTCAAACTCCAGTTCCTTCTCCAGGGTCAGCACGAAAGCCTGCGCCCACAATTCGCGGTCGTCGATCTGGTCGCCGTCCTGGGCGGCGCCGAAAACGCTCCATTCCAGCCCGTTGCGCGTCAGGCCGTGATAGCGCAGGGCGACGGTGAATTCGATGACGTTCAGATCGTCCTGATTGCGCAGCAGCACGTACGCGTCGAGGGCCTGCGTCCGGTCAATCCGCCAGTCGGCGTAGAAACCGGCGAACGTGTCGTCCTCGACGTTCGCTTGGCCGGTGCCGGCGGTGGCAAACCAGGCCTGCCACTGCACCCGCTCGTGCTCGAGGCCCTCGCTGATCCACAGGCCGTCGAAGGCGTTGGGCTCGAACTGCCAATACCGCGACGAAGCCACCAGCCGTCCGTCGCCCAGATCCATTTCGGAGCGGCCGGCGCGCAGATCCCAGGAGCCGAAAGCGCGCTCGACGTCCACGTAAAGATTCATCAGATCGCCGGTCTCGTGATCCTCGACATTGCCGTACGTGCCGCCGATTTCGGCGAAGCCGCTCAGATAAGGATTGAGGATGGCGCGCAGGCCGATCGCGGCGCGCATGCGCAACAAGTCGCTGCTGCCGCTGTCGGCGACGGACAGATCCCCGGCGTCGCGGAATTCCCCCCGCGCCATCAGTTCGGCTTCCAGTTGGAAGCGCTTGGCCGCCGGCGGGTTGTCCGGGAGCGGCGCGGGCTCCTGGAAGGAAGTCAAAGCGAGGAGGGCGGTCAGCAAGGGCGTGGGCAGAATAGGCGCGCCCTTCAGCCCAACTGCGGCGGGCGCGCGAACTCCATCAGGCGCGCCACGTGCTTGGCGATCAGGTCCGCTTCGAGGCGCAACGCGTCGCCGGCGCGGGCCGCGCCGAGGGTGGTGCGGGCCAGGGTTTCGGGGATCAGCGCCACGCTGCAGCCGTCCTCGTGCAGCGCCGCCACCGTCAGGCTGACGCCGTCCACCCCTAGCGAACCCTTCTCCACCAGCAGGGGCCGCAGCGCGGCGGGCACCTCCAGGCGGTAGGTGGCGAAGCCGCCTTCCTGCTGGATGGAGCGCAGGCGCCCCAGGCCGTCCACGTGCCCGCTCAGGAAGTGCCCGCCAAGCCGGTCGCCCAGTCGTAAACTCCTTTCCAGGTTGACTTTATGACCGTTTTGGAGGCTGGCAAAGCCGCTGCGCGCCAGGGTTTCTCCGGAGAGCTCGAACTGGGCCCCCTCCCCGGTCAGGCCGGCCACCGTCAGGCAGACGCCGGACACGCAGATCGAGTCCCCCAGGCGCACCCCGTCGGCGCATACCCCCAGATCGACGCTGAGCCGGCGCCCGCCAGGAATCGGCTGGTTCTGCCCTACGATTCCCATTCCTTCGACGAGGCCGGTGAACACCAGGGAATCCTAAGGTCTCAAATCTTGCCGGGGCAAGAGGGTTGGGGTATCTTGTGCGGCCCATTTCCCGGGGGTTCCGGGATGCTTGAAGTCCATCTTCTGACCCTGTTTCCGGATGCCGTGGAGGGCTACCTCCAGGCCTCCATCCTCGGCAGGGCCCAGCGGGCGGGCGTGCTCCGTGTTCACGTGCTTGATTTCCGCCGTTTCGCGGCGGAGCCTCATCGCAAGGTGGACGACCGTCCTTACGGGGGCGGTCCTGGCATGGTGCTCAAGCCCGAGCCGATCTTTGAAGCAGTCGAGTGGGTCGAACAGGAATTCGGGCCTTGCCGCCGAATCCTCCTCACCCCGGACGGCGTCCCCTTCAACCAAAACCTCGCGCGCGAATGCGCCGCCCAGGAGCGTCTGCTTCTGCTCTGCGGCCGCTACGAGGGTTTCGACGAGAGGATCCGGCTCGGAATGGAGTGGACGGAAATCTCCCTCGGAGATTACGTCCTTTGTGGCGGCGAACTCCCGGCGCTCTGCGTGCTCGAAGCGGCCGCCCGGCTGCTGCCCGGCGCGCTCGGCGACGAAGACAGCGCGGCCTCGGAGTCCTTTCAGGATCCGCGCCTGCTCGACCACCCGCACTACACCCGACCTCCCGACTTCCGGGGCCTCAGCGTTCCGGAAGTCCTGCGCAGCGGCAACCACCTCGAAGTGGCCCGCTGGCGCGCCGACCAAGCCCGGAACCGCACGCGCACCCGCCGTCCGGACCTCAACCCGCCTCCACCCGTCCCGCCTTCCTGAGTCTCGCCATGGATCACGTCACCCAAGCCGCCGAACAGAAATCCCTCAAAAAGGAGGTTCCGACCTTCCAGGTCGGCGACGTCGTCCGCGTGGACTACATGATCCGCGAGGGCAAGAGCGAGCGCGTCCAGCCCTTCGTCGGCCAAGTGCTGACCCTCAAGGGCTCCGGCGTCGGCCGCACCTTCACCGTGCGCCGCATCGTCCAGGGCGAAGGCGTCGAGCGCACCTTCCCGCTGCACAGCCCGCTGGTCGTCAACGTGACGGTCGAGCGCGGCCCGATCAAGCGCCCGCGGCGCGCCAAGCTCTTCTTCCTGCGCGAACGCGGCGGCCGGAGCGCGCAGCTCTAGGCCATGGTTCCGAACCTCGGCAGGAAAATTGCGGGCCTGGTTTTTTTCTCGGCCCTCGCCATCTTCGCGATCATCGCCTATGACCTGAACCTGGGCCTCGACCTCCAGGGCGGGGCGCGCTTGGTCTACGCCTTCGACTTCGAGAAGGCCGCGGACGACGAGCTCATTGACCGCGCGGAACTCGCGAACAAGCCCATGCTGCTGCAGCAGATGGCGGACGTGTTCGGCAAGCGCGTGGACGCCTCCGGCCTGGAAGACATTCCGGTCGTGCCGCAGGGCGACAACCAGATCGTGATCGAGGTGCCCGGCAAGGACGCGGGCCGCCTCGAGCAGATCAAGAGCCTGATGTTGAACCAGGGTCTGCTGGACTTCAGCATCATCGCCAGCGACACCGACGACGTCAGTCTCACGGCCGAGCGCGCCAAGTTCGAGGCCTGGCTCGACGCCAACGCCGGCAAGACGGCGCTGGACTTCAACCGCCTGCCCGAGAGCGAAGGCGGGCCGCGCGGGCAAATCCGCTGGGTGCCGCTGGCCGAGGCGGAAGTGCCGAACGCCGCCGCCTACGGCGCCACGCGCAACTGCGTGCCCCTGCTGGTGCAGGATCAACTGCGCCCGCAACAGGCCGACAGCGCCGATTCCTGGGATTTCAACGGCTCCGAACTGCAGTACGTCGGTCCCACCATGGATTCGGCAGGCCTGCCGGCGGTGGCCTTCGAATTCCAGGAGAACCGCAAGTCCGCGTTCGCGGACTTCACCGACGAGTACACGAACCGCCCGATGGCGATCGTGCTCAACAACGAGCTCTTCACCGCGCCGAACATCAACGGCCGGCTGCCGGGCGGCGGCATCATCATGGGCGGCCGCGGCGGCTTCGACCCGGTCGAGCGCAACAACCTGATCACGGCCCTGCGCACCGGCTCGCTGCGCGTGCTGCCGGAACTGCAGAGCGGCATCGAGATCGGTCCGTCGCTGGGCGCGGACTCCATCAAAGCCGGGGTGCGGTCCTCGCTGATCGGCGCGGCCATCGTCATCGCCTTCATGGTGTGGTACTACCGCATCAACGGCGTGGTGGCGGCCCTGTCGCTGGCCTTCAACGGCTTCCTGCTGCTGGGCGCGATGTACTTCACGAAGGCCACCCTGACCCTGCCGGGCATCGCGGGCATCGTGCTGACGATCGGCATGGCGGTGGACGCCAACATCCTGATCTTCGAGCGCCTGCGCGAAGAGATCAACCGCGGCCGCGATTTGGCGCAGGGCTACAAGAACGGCTTCGAGAACGCGATGTCAGCCATCGTGGACTCGAACATGACCACGCTGATCGCGGCGGCCGTGCTCTACGGCGTCGGCACCGGCCCGGTGCGCGGCTTCGCCGCCACGCTGGCGATCGGCATTCTGACCACCATGTTCAGCGTGCTGGTGTTCAGCAAGGTGATCCTGCATCAACTGGTCTTCCGCTCGAAGTCCATCCAGCAGGTGAAGATGGTGTCCGTGCTGGCCAAAGAGGCGAGCTTCAAGTACATCTCGAAGCGCCGCGTCGCCTACGCGTTCTCGATTCTGACGATTGGCGGCGGCATTCTGCTCTTCGCTTCGCGCAGCCAGGGCATGCTGGGCATCGACTTCGCCGGCGGCACGACCGCCCGCGTCGCGCTGTCCGCCGCGCAGGACATCACCGAAGTGCGCTCCAAACTGCCGGGCTACGCGGTGGTGGGCATCAGCGCCAGCGAAGACGGCGCCGGCCGCTACGCGGAGTATCAGGTCAAGAAAGCCCTGACTCCCGAGCAGCGCGCGGCGCAGAAGGATCAGACCGTGGTGCAGGCCGGGCAGGACCCGACCAGCATGATGGTGGCGGAGCTCAAGGCCAATCTGGCCGGCTGGCTGCCCACGGGCGCCGACGGGCAGGTGGACGAAATCGCGGCCTTCCTCGAGAAGAGCTCGGTCAGCGCGCGCGTCAGCGGCGAGATCCAGACCAAGGCGGTCCGGGCCATCCTGCTGTCGCTGATCCTGACGATCGTCTACATCAGCTTCCGCTTCAAGGAATACCGCTACGGCTTCGCCGCGGTGGTGGCGGTGCTGCACGACGTGCTGTTCACGCTGGGCGGCCTGGCCGCGGCGGACGCGCTGGGCATCATCGAGGTGGAGATCTCGCTCGAGACCATCGCCGCCTTCCTGACGATCATCGGCTTCTCGCTGAACGACACGATCGTCATCTTCGACCGCATCCGGGAAAACATTCCCAAGATGCCCGGCAAGCGCTACGAGGACGTGATTGACACTTCCATCAACCAGTGCCTGGGCCGGACGATCCTGACGTCCTTGACCGTGCTCTTCGTGGTGGTGGTGCTGTTCTTCACGAACCGCCCCTTCCACAACGTGCTCGAGGGCTTCTCGTTCGCCATGATGATCGGCGTGCTGGTCGGCGTGTACTCGACGATGTTCGTGGCCACTCCGATGCTGATCGGCTTCGACCGCTGGTCCCGCCACCACATGGTGGAGCCGGCCGCCGGCGAAGCCAAGAAGTAGGCCGCAGCGGCGCGACGGAGCCGACTTGAAAGCGCATGGGTTCAGCCCTTAGGCTGCCTCCATGCGCCTTCTCCTCATCCTGACCGCCCTGATGCTGGCGATTGCCGGCGGCATCTGGTGGAAGACCACCCGCGCCGACGAGGGTGACCCGAACGGCGCCCTGCAGACGGATCCGAATCTGGGCATCACCACCTTCAACGCGCTGC
>CAYVPL010000046.1:0-13435 GCA_964453755.1 uncultured Planctomycetales bacterium | reverse complement strand
GGTGCTGCACTCCGGCCTGACCGACGCCGAGCGCCACGATCAGTGGCAGGCGCTGCGCAACGGAAGATTGCGCGTCGTGGTGGGCGCGCGCTCGGCGCTGTTCGCGCCGATTCCGGATCTGGGCCTGATCGTGGTGGACGAAGAGCACGAGACTTCCTTCAAGCAGGAGTCCACGCCGCGGTATCACGCCCGCGACGTGGCGCGCGAGCGGGCGCGGCTGGAAGGCGCGGTGTGCGTGCTGGGTTCGGCCACGCCGGCGCTGGAAACCTGGGCGGCGGCGCGCGCGGGCGAGATCCGCCAGCTCGACCTGCCGCGGCGCGTGGCCGGCGGCAACCTGCCGGCGGTGCAGGTGGTGGACATGCGCCACGAGAAGCCCGACAAGGGGCACTGGCTGGTGATTTCGCGGCCGCTGGAGGAAGCGCTGCGGCGCGCGCTGCTGCGCGGCGAGCAGTCCATTCTGTTTCTCAATCAGCGCGGCTTCTCGCCGGCGTGGCACTGCGCGTCCTGCGGCGCCAGCGCGCAGTGCTCGCGCTGCAGCGTGACTCTGACTTTCCACCGCTGGCGCCAGAAGGCCATGTGCCACGCCTGCCTGGCCGAGGAGCCGCCGCCGGAGCGCTGCAAGGAGTGCAGCGGCCCGCTGACGATGGTGGGCGTAGGCACCGAGCGCGCCGAGGACAGCCTGCGCCGGACTTTCCCGCAGGCGCGCATCGCGCGCATGGACCGCGACACGATGCTGCGGCGCGAGTCTTACGAAGAGCTGTACCGCGCCTTCACGGCGGGGGAGTTCGACGTGCTGCTGGGCACGCAGATGGTGGCGAAGGGTTTGGATTTCCCCAACGTCACGGTGGTGGGCGTGCTGAACGCGGATTCCGCGCTGCATCATCCCGACTTCCGCGCCAGCGAGCGCTGCTTCGACCTGATCGCGCAGGTGGCGGGGCGCACCGGGCGCGGACCCAAGGGCGGATGCGTGGTGGTGCAGACCTGGCTGCCCGAGCATCCCGCGATCCAGTGCGCGGTGCGCCACGACTTCCCGTCCTTCGTCGGGCGCGAGCTCGAGGAGCGGCGCACTTTCCGCTATCCGCCGGCCGCGCGTGTGATCCGCCTGATTTTCGAATCGCCGCGCCCCGAGCGCGCCGACGCGGCGGCGGCGGAAGCGGCGGGCCTGCTGCGCGCCGCCACGCGCGGCACCAACTGCGAAGTGCTCGGCCCTGCGCCGCACCCGGTCGAGCGCCTGCGCGGCCGCTGGCGCCGGCAGATTCTGGTGAAGGGCCCGCCGTCAGGCCCCTTCGCAGCGCAGGAGGCGCTGCTGGAGCTGTGTCAGAAGGAAGGAGTGATCGTGGATCCGCTGTGAGAGGCGATCGCTACTCGAACCAGAAGTACCAGGTTTTGCCGTCCACGGAAGTCGCGGCGGCCGCCTGTCGCGCTTGCTCCAAGCCCTCGAAGGGCTGGAATCGCAGCACGTGCGTGGGCGCCTCCTCTTCCGCATCCGGAATCGCCTTGAAACTCAGTCGGCCCACGCCGGCTTGCTCGATGATGTCCAGCTGCGCGGCAGACGCCGGCGGGAAGCAGCTGATGGCCTCGAAGAACGGCGGCGGCTCGCCTCGCGGCCGATCCATGCGGGACACGACCTCTCCGGCGGCGTTGGTGGTCACGCTGCCTTCAGGAGTTTGTTTCCAGGAGTAACTCACTCTCCGCCCGTCCTGGCGCGGCCGCACCACGCCTCTCTCGTTGACGGCTGGCGCTTGAAAGTAGTACCCCATCTGCAGGCGAACTTCGCCCGTCTCGGCTTGCCAAGCGAGCACCATGCGGACGTCGCTTGGAATGGCGCAGGTGGCGGGTTCCGGTAACTCCTGCAGTCCGGCGATCAGGCCGTTGATGTGCGCTGCCGGAGCGTGAATCGTGTGTGGCGTTCGGGTGGAACTCGTCAGCACGCGAGACTTTCCGTCCGTCCCCCGATTTTGATCGATCGGATCCCGTGCTTGAACTTCCGTCCAAAACACGGGCATCTCCAGAAGATGCACCTCGCCGCGGCGCAGGACGCGAACTTCCCCTGCAGTCCGCAGGTGCTCGTGGCCAAGGGGCGACAGGGGCTCAGGCGCGGGGAGAGCCTGAGGTCCTGCGAGAAGTAGATGAAGGAGAATTTGCATGGCGATCGTCCTCCTGACGTCCCTCTAAGGTTTCTTCGGCGGCGCCTTTTTGCCGACGCCAAGGTGAGTGAGATCCACCGCCTGGCCGCCGTTAGCGGCCGCCAGTTCGGCCAGGAATTCAGCCTTGGCCTGGCCGGCAGCGATCGTGTTGATGACGATGCGCCGGTCGCGGTTCATGTGCGTGATCTCGGCGATGATCGCGTCGGTCTCGATGATCGGGCCCACCGTCGGCTCGCCGTCGGTCATCAGGAAGATGGTCTGCGTCTCGAGGAACTCGAAGGCGCCGGTCAGCGACTCGAAGATGTTGGTCGGGCCGCCGGCGCGCGTCTCGCGCACGAAGGCGATGGCGTCGGAAATGTTCTGCGCGTCGCCGGGCACGAGCTTGTCCTTCCACACGCGCACGCGGTCGGAGAACACGATCAGGTTGAAGTCCGTGTCGGTGTCCAGCCGCTGCACCGTCTCGATCAGTGCCTCGGAGAAGAACTCGAAGAAGTTCTGCTCCTTCGACACGCGGTTCATTTCCATCGAGCCGCTGATGTCGAGAATGAACACCACGCCGCCGCGCGGCACCGCAATCCCGTGATACTCGGTGCGGTGCGCCTGGGTCTTGTCGGTGCCCGCCAGACGGCTGGCCTCGCGCTTCTCCTTCAGCGCCAGCGCCGCCTCCGGCGTCGGCAGCGCGTAGCCCGCCGGCAGATCGGCGAACCACTTCGACCACGTCTGCGTGATCGGCCCGAAGTCCTCGCCGGTCATCGTCATCAGCGCCGCCAGCGAATCGTCGCGCACGCGGCCCTTCTCCATTTCCAGCAGGCGCACCATCGGCCCCAGTGTCTCGGTGCGCCGGAACACCAGCGCGGTCGCCACCGCCGCCGAGCGGATGGACCACAGCTCGTCCTCGAAGCGCGCGAGCAGCGCCTTCAGCGCCGCCTCCGACTTCGGATACCACTTCAGCGCGTCGGTCGCGTGCAACCGCACGGACGGCCGCTCGTCGTTGGTCATCTGAATGAACTTCGCCTCGGCCTCCGGTGGCAGGTCGCCGAGCTGCGCCAGCGCCCAGGTCGCGTCGGTGCGCGTCTTGAAGTCGTCGTGATCGAGCCGCTTGATCAGCTCGGCGATGGCGCCGGCCGGCCGCGCGCGCACGATGCCCTCGATCGCGCTGGTGCGGATGTCCGAGTTCGAACTGGCCAGCATCTTGATCAGCACCGGGCCGCACAATTCCGGCTCGTGCTCGGCGGCGTAGGCCACCGCGTCGATCGCCGCCGCCACCACGGCCTCTTCCTTGTGCGTCACGCCATCCTTCAGCAGAACGGCGATCTCCTCCTTGGTCTTCGCGCGGCGCAACTGCACCTGGATCTTGTTGCGCAGGGCCAAATTGCGCGCGTCGGCGTAGGACTCGAGCAGGCTGCGCCACGAGTCGGCGCCGCCGAAATCGGCGAGAGTCGCGAAGCACTTCTCGCGCACCACCACGTCGCCGTCGCCGAGGTGATCTTCGACGATCTTGCGGTGCTTGGTCAGCTTCAATCGGCCGAGGCCGTAGATCCCGACGCCGACCAGCAATTTCTCCTTCTCTTTGGCCGCGTCCACCACGGCGGCCTCCAGGCCCGGCTGATCGCGCTCGAGCAGCAGGTGCAGCAACTCGGCGCGGTTGCCGACGGACTTCTCCTTCTTCAAGCGCTTCTCGCGCAGCCACTTCATTTCCTCTTCGCTGCCGTCGGCCAGCTCGCGCACGGCTTGCCGCCGCACATCGTCCTCCTTGGCTTCGGCGAAGACCTGCAGCGCGGCGCGCGCGACTGGCCCGCGGCACAGGCCGACGCCGTGCACCGCCGCCCCGCGCAGCGGAGGCGTCAACTCCGGCACCAAGGCCACGAGCGCCGCCGCCGCTTCCTCGGTATCCAGCTTGCCCATTTCGTGCAGCCGGTCCACCAGCGGCTGCAGATCTTCGGCAATCTCCACGTCCGGCAGCGGCCACTTCGGCGGCGGCGGCGAAGCCTGCTGCTGCGCGGCGGCGGCTTGCGCGTCCCTCTCTTTGCGCTTCTTGCGCGCCTCCACCTCCGCCTGCCAGGCGGCGTGGGCGTCGCGGAACTCCGCGAGTTGTTGAGCGAGCGGTTTCGCCGGTTCGGGGGCGGCGGCCGGGGCCGCGGCCTCCTGAAGCAGCGGGAAGAGCAGCGGGATCAGCAGGTGGAGCACGGGAGCGAGCCCGTCGGGCGCGGGCGAATCGGATTCTAACCTTGAGCGCGCGCCGGAAGCCGCCCCGGCCTCACTTTCTCCCGGCGTAAGCCTCGATCTCGCTGAAGCCCACGGCGCGGCCGCCCAGGCTGCCGCCGTGCACCGCCACGATCTCGACGCGGATGCTGCTGATCATCGTCGGCTCTTCCAGCTCCAGAATCACGCGGCCCGGCAAGCCCTGCGGAATTTCCACCAGGCGCGGCGGCCCGCCGTTCACGCGCACCAGCGCGCGCGCCGGACCGGCGCGCCGCGGCGGATCGTCCGGATGCCAGCCGGCGGCGCACAAGGCGATCCGCTGCGCCTTGACGCGGCGTCCCATCGCGATCTCCACCCAAGGCTGCGCATCGTCCGCCGCGCAGACCCAGCGCGTGAGATACGAGCCGTCGCTGACGTAGGTGGCGAAGCCGCTGCTGGCGCGCGCGATCGGTTCCGCGACTTGCAGCACGTTTTCCTCGCCGGCCTCTGCAGCGCGCTCGGCCTGCGCCGCGTCCATGCCCGACTCCTGCCCGATCTCGATGGTGCCGGAGCCGAAGGAAGTCCCGTCGTGGCGGAACGCGGTGGCGCGCACCTGCCACGTCCCCGGCGCGTCGAGCGCCGCCTGTGCGTCGAAGCGTTTGGTGGCGCCGCCTTGAATCGTCTTCCAACTGCCGTCCGGCGCGCGCAGCGAGTACACGACGCGCGCGATGCGCTGGAACTCCGGCGTGCCCGCGTCGATCCACAGCGTGACCGGATCGGTGAGAGCCACGCGCAGGCGCAGCGGCCCGTCTTCCGGCGGGCTTTCGAACAAGCGCCCCGCGCCCGGATCGCCCGCGCTCGAAGTCACCGCGAGTTTGGCGGTGGCGCGCGCCAGGAACAGCACCGCGAAGCTCGTGTTGACGTCCGCGTCGCCGCCGCCCCAGCCGCCGGTGACGCGCTGCCGGTCGAGCAGCCATTCCGCGCCCTCGGCATACCAGGGGTGCCCGCCGAATTTCTCCAGACCGGTCAGTGCGCCGGCGCGCTCCATGCCGTAGAGCATGTAGGTGGTCCACATTTCCGCGTCGCCCTGCAGGGGATGCATCCAGCAATGGTCGCCCAGCCACTCCGCCCCCGCGGCGATCGCGCGCTCGGCGCGCTTGAAGAGCGGGCTGGATTTGTCATTCAGGTGCAGCAGACAAATCGCCAGCGTGCCGACGCCCGCGGCGGTCATCGAGGGCGTCGGCGCGCTGCCCGGCGTGTAGCCGAAGCCGGGCGGCTTGGATTTGTCAGAACAGGACAGAGCCGCTTGGGCGAGATCGGCCCAGGCCTCCTGCGGGACGCGCATGCCGCGCTTCTCCGCCGCCCACAGGCCGAGCGCGGCGTATTGCGTGTTGGAGAGATCGCCGCCGAAGGGATAGCCCCACATGCCGCTGCGCTCCTGCCAGCGCAGCAACTCGTCGGTCATGTCCTGCATCCAGGCTTCGTCGCCGGGCTGCTGGGCGGCGCCCACGGCCAGCAGCACCAGCGCCATCGAGTAGGTGTGCTGCGCGGGATGCCGCCGCAGGTAGGCCAGACCTTTGCGCACGCTGAGGTGCTCCGCCGCAACGCCGCTCTTCAGCAGGGTGTAGACCGCGAGCGCGCTGCTGCCGGCGACGTAGTCCGGATAGTCCGACCACGAGCCGTCCGGCAGTTGCCGCTCCATCAGGTACTGCTGGCCGGAGCGGATTGCGCGATCGATGCGGCGCTGCGTCAGCGGATGCGTCTGCACGATCTCCAGCCACCAAGGGCCCCCGGCGGTCACCGTTTTGATCAGCAGATGGTTGAGGCCCTTGCGCAGCAGCAATTCCACGGGCCGCCGCGTCTCGCTGGGATCCAGCTCCGCCGCGAGCTGCCCGTTGCACCACAGGCGCAGGCCGCCGGCGCCCTGCATCAAGAGCGGCACCTTCACGTCGGCGCGCGCGTGCACGGTGCGATAGAGATAGACGGCGACTTCGCGGCCGGCCTCGGCGGCGTCCGCGGCGGGCAGCAGGAGGCGCGGCTCGAGGCGGCCGGTTTCCAGTCCGATGCGCTCGCGCGGATGAATCAAGCCGGCTTCGCCAGCGCGCAACGCGCGCTCGACGTCCAACTCGGTCCACGCCACGAGCATGCCCCCGGCGCCCTCGTAACGATGATCGAGCGCGGGCCAGGGTTCGGCGGCGCGCAGCGCGGCCAAGTCCTTTTCCGGAGCAAGATCGCGCGCGGCGGAAGGCGCGCCTTCGGCGGTGAAAGGCCCGGCCGCCTGCCAAGCACCGGCAAGAAAAGCCGGCTCCGGATCGCCGCGCAAGACTTCTTGCGCAGGCTGGAGGATGGGCAGTTGCAGGGCTGCCCCGGCCAGCAGGCAGGCGGCCAGCATCGGCCTTCAGCGTAGAGCCTCGCACCGTCTCCGGTAACCTTTCTCGGTCCCCGATGCAGCCGCCGCTCCCGTTCCGCCTCCTGCTGGCCGCCTGCGCGGGAGTTCTGGCCGCGGCCACCGCGCCCGCCCAGGACAGCGAGTTCGACGTCGCCCTGCGCTACGGCAAGGAGGCGCTGGCAGCCAAGAATCACGCGGAGGCCTACCGGCACCTGCTCTTCGCGCTGGCGCGCACGCCCGATCCGGCTCCGGTGGCGCGGCTGCTGCTGGAGAACGCGGCTGGGGATCCGGACGCGCGCGCGCTGTGGGCGCACGATTGGCTGGGCTTCGCCGCGGACGCCAAGGGCAAGGCGGTGCTGATTTCCCGCGATCAGGCGCTGCTGCCGCTCGACGATCCGCATCCGCTCGCGCTGACGGCGGCGCGCGCCGCCGCGGTGCGCGACTTGATCGCTTTCCGCGACAAGTGCGCGCGCTCGCGCAAAGCAGGGGACGCGATTCTCGCCGAATGGTGCGAAGATTTGGGCCGGCGGCTGGCCGTGCGCCAGCCGGCGCTGCTGTTGGACGTCGCGGGCAATTGCACGCCCGAGTTGCGCGTGGACCGCGCGATCCAGCACGACACGGTGGACGCGCTGCAGAAATTGATCCGCACCGCGGCCGCGCAAGGCGACATGCCGTTGCTGCTGCGCGCGGGGCGTGCGCTGGCCGGCATCGCCAATCAGGCGGCGACGCACGACGAGGTCGCCGGGCCGGAACCGCCGGACCTGCCGGGCGCGGCCGCGGACGCAGGCGACGCGATCGGGCGCGCGCGCGCGGCGCTGGCGCAGAAGAACCGCGTGTGGACCCTCGAGGAGCTCGAGGACATGGACGAGGACATGGCGCGCGAGTTCACGGTCGAGCACGCATCCTTCGCCAATCCCGGCATCACGAATTCGCCGCAGGGCTGGTACCGCGTCGAGACCGGCTGCGGCCACGGCACGCTGCTGGGCGCGGCGCAGACCGTCGAGGATCATCACCAGCGCCTGGTGAACTGGTACGGGCAGGATCCGTTCATCGGCCGGCCGGGATTGCTGCGCATCGTCAACGAATCCTTCGGCCTGGAGATGGAGGGCGCGCCGTTCTGGTGGGTGGGCGGCTTCCAGGGCGGCGACACTACGACCGTCAAGTTCACGATCGGCACGATTCCCGGCCTGGGGCGCCTGCTGACGCACGAATTGACGCACCGCTTCGACGGCGCCATCTATCCCGGCATCGGCGCCTGGCTGGCGGAAGGGCGCGCGGTGTGGACCGGCGGCTCCTACGGCTTGATCATCGACCGCAACTTCGTGGACAACCTGTGCGACTTCGGCACCATGACGACGGTGCGCAACATGGGCTACGGCGGGTCCGGGAAATTGTCAGAGATCATTTCCGGCACCAACGAGGAGTACCGCGACAACTACCCGGTGGGTTACGCGCTGTGGGTGTTCCTGCGCTCGTGGAGCGGGCCGGAGGAGGGCACGCCGAAAATCTTCGAGCCGCGGCTGGAGGAGTACATGAAGGCCTGCGCGCGCTCGCGCAAGGCGCCGCTGGACCTGTTCCTCGAGCATTTTGCCGACGGCAAGGACGGCCGGCCGGAGGGCTTGGAGGAATTCGCCGAGGAGTTCGCGAAGTACCTCGACGGCTTCTACTGGAAGAACCTCGCGCCCTGGACCGCGCGCTACAACACGGTCGGCGTGGCCGGCGAATCCGGCGCCGTCATCTACGACGAGCCCACCTGGACCTGGCAGCGCGGGCGCGCCGAACCCTGGTTCGGGCAGGATCATGCCCGCGTCGCCGCCGAAGTGCTGGCCGACGCCGGCCGCGACGAGGACGCCATCACCGCCTTCCGCTGGAGTCTCGGCGTGGACGAGCCGCCCGACGCCGATCTGGCCTTGTTGACCACGGTGCTCGAGCGCGCGCGCAATCCCGCCGCCGCCTGGGCCGTGGCGCGCTGGGCGCGCTTCGACTCGCCGCGCCGCCGCAACCTGGAAACCGGACCGGCGCCCTTCCTCAAGGAACTGGCTGATCTGACAAAATACCTGGACGCGGTCGGCGCCGCCGCGCGGGACTACGGCACGCGCGGCTGGTGGCTGGCGGCAGCTGCGCTGGCGGCCGAGCACGACGAGATCGCCTGGACGCTGGGCCTGCCGCCTCTGGCGCTGGAAATTCCCGCCGAAGCCATCGCGCGCATCTCCGCCCGCGACACCGGCCTGCACCCCTTCGACGCGCCCTCGCGCTGGATCGGCATGGAGGGCTTCGGCGAGAGTGGACTGACCGGCCACGAGGACCGGCGCGTGCCGCATCTGTGGTACGTGGACGCGCGCGGCGACGTGCACGTCGGGCGCGAGGAGCCGCGCGGCGGCACCGACACCCTCGACCGCGCCTCGCACGCGCGCGACGCCTTCGTGCACACCCTGGGCTGGCAGGATCCGGGCCGCTACGTGGTGCGCGCCAAGGTCGAGCTGACCACCGCCTTCGTCTCCGGCGGACTCACGCTGGGCTGGCTGCGCCGCGACCGCAACGTGCGCATCGGCTTCTCGGCCGGCGACTGGAATTTCGCCGCCGGCGAGAGCGAACAGCGCGAGGCCACCGTCAATCTGTCATGGAACGTCAGCGGCCTTTACGCGCGCGGGGGGGGGCAGAGCGGCGTGCACGGCTTCCACGGCGCGGACCGCACCACCTTTGCCGTCGAGGCGCTGGTGGACGGGCCGACCCTCGAAATTTATTTCGACGGCCAGCTTGCCTCCGCCTGGACCACGCTCGACGGCCGGCCGATCCAGGGCCACGTCGGCTTCTACACCGGGCAGGGCGCAGTCCGCGTGATCGCGCCCGAAGTGCAGCGCCTCGACCGCACGCTGTGGAGCGCGGCCGGGCGCGCGATGGGCGGCGGGCTGAATCCTCTGCGCCGGGGCGGCGAATCGTGGACCGACCTCAAGGGCCGGCCCGTGAGCGGCATGCCCATCTTTGACTCCGGCACGATCGTGCTGTGGTTCTCCGCCGAGACCGCCGAGCGGATGGCGGAGCTGAAGGAAGGGGAGTGGCGCGCGCGCGTGTCCGAAGCCCTCAGCGAGTTCCTCTCTCACTTCGAAGTCGAATCGCCGAGCCAGGGCCTCACGGTGGTACTGCCCGCCGCGATGCCCGAGGCGGATCGCGCCGCGCTCCAGGCCGAGTTCGCCGCGCGCGCGCCCCGCGGCGGCCTGGGCTGGGCGGCGCACGCGCGCGCGCAGGACCTGATGGAGAGTTCGTGGACCGTCGGCGGCTGGACGCGCCCGGTCGCCGCCTTCGCCGATCCCGCCGGCATCCTGCGCTGGGCCAAGCCGCTGAGCCGCGCGCAGGTCGGCCTGCCGCGCGAGCTGCTGACGATCATGCGCGAGTATCAGGACCACGCGCGCCCCGGAGTGGCGGGCGCGGCGGATTAGTACGCCGGCAGCACCCCCAGATCGCGCGCGACGGCCTCGACGTAGCGGTCAGTCATGCCCTGCACGTAGTCGCAGACGGCGCGGGGATCGGAGTCGGCCGTTTCGAAGAAATGCGCCGGCACCTTTTCGCGCCGCGCCAGCACCGCGTCGAAGACGCGGCCGAGCAGCTCGGTGGCGCGCCGCACCTGCCAGTTGACTTCTTCGCGGAAGTACATCTGCTCGTAGAGATACTTGTGCAGCGCGGCCACTTGGCTGCGGAAGGCCGCGCCGTGCCCGATCAGCCTTTCGGCGCCGCTCTGCGCCGCGCGCGCGTCCGCGGCCGGGCTGGCCGCCATGCGCCGCGCCGACTCGGCGCAGAGATCGCCGATGGCCATGCCCAGCAGCTCGTTGGCGGCGCGCCGCCACAGCAGCGGTCCGTCCTCGATGCCCGGATGGCGCCGGCGGCTGGCGGTGACGGCCGCGGCCCACAGCTCCAGCTCGGCCTCCATCTTGCGCGGATCGAGGATCTTCTCGCGGATGCCGTCGTCCAGATCGTGATAGTGATAGGCGGTGCTGTCGGCGAGGTCCACCACCTGCGCCTCGAGCAGCGGCCAGCGCAGGCGCGCGCCCGTCACGGGATCGGCAACCTCCTCGTGCTTGCGCAGGCACTCGAGGGTCTCGAATGTCAGATTGAGGCCGCGGTACTCCGGGCTGCGCCGCTCCAGCACCTGCACCACGCGCAGCGACTGCCGGTTGTGGTCGAAGCCGCCGTGCGCCTTCATCTTCTCGTTCAGCAGCACTTCGCCGCCGTGGCCGTAGGGCGGATGGCCGAGATCGTGCGCCAGCGCCACCGCCTCGCACAGGCCCTCGTTCAGATCCAGCGCGCAGGCCAGCGAGCGGCTGACCTGCAGCACCTCCAGCGAGTGCGTGAGGCGCGTGCGCTGGTTGTCGCCGACGTGATTGACGAAAACCTGCGTCTTGTACATCAGGCGGCGGAAGCCGGAGCAGTGGATGACCCGGTCGCGGTCGCGCTCGAAGGGCGTGCGGAACAAGTCCTCTTCTTCGGCGTGCGCGCGGCCGCGCGAGCGCGCCGCCCGCACCGCCAGGCGGTGCAGATCCTGTTCTTCGCGCTCTTCCTTCCTGCGGCGATCCATGGGCCGTTATGGTACGGAGGTTTGACGCTTGCGCCGCACGGGCCTAGAATCTTTCACCGATTCCAGGCATTCAGACTCCAGGCATTCAGACGCAGGAACTTCGGCAACGAAACGCGTGCTCCAGATTCAGATCCGCAACTTGCCCGCGCCGGAGCGAGCCGCCGCAGTCGCGCGCCTGCGCGCCTTCGCCGCGCGCCACGAGGCCCGCTTGTTGGGTGACGATGGCACCGCGGGCGGGTTTCACTATCTGCTCGGCGCGCCCGCGGAGGCGGCGCTCGAACTCTCCTCCTGGCCCGAGCTGGCCGCCGTCGGCGCCGCCGACGCTCCGGCGCGCGGGCCGGCCGCAGCCGCCGCGGTGCACGTGGGTCCGGCGCGCTTCGGCGGCGGCTTCTTCAGCGCGATCGCCGGTCCCTGCGCCGTCGAGGACGCCGCGGAGCTCACCGCGCTCGCGCGCGGCCTGCCCGCCGCCGGCGCGGCCGCGCTGCGCGGCGGCGCGTGGAAGCCGCGCACGTCGCCGCGCGCGTTCCAGGGCCTGGGCGCCGCGGCGCTCGAAGCGCTGGCGCAGGCCCGGAAATTGTCAGGCCTGCCCGTCGTCACCGAGGCGCTCGACCCGCGGGACCTGCCCTTGCTCGCGCAGCACGCCGACGTGATCCAGATCGGTTCGCGCAACATGCACAACGGCGCGCTGCTGCGCGAAGCCGGCCGCGCCGGCAAGCCGGTGCTCGTCAAACGCGGCATGAGCGCCACGCTCGACGAATTCCTGTACGCCGCGGAATACGTCGCGAGCGGCGGCTGCACGCAGATCCTGCTGTGCGAGCGCGGCCTGCGCCATTTCGATCCGGCCGTGCGCAATCTGCTCGATCTGTCCGCCGTGCCCGCGCTGCGCCAGCGCACCGGCATGCCGGTGCTGGTGGATCCCTCGCACGGCACCGGCCGCGCCGCGCTCGTTCCGCCCATGATGGCCGCCGCCGCCGCCGCCGGCGCCGACGGGCTGCTGGTGGAGGTGCACCCGCATCCCGCCGCCGCGCTCTCCGACGCGGAGCAGGCGCTGGATCTCGCCGGCTTCGCCGCCGCGATGCGCACCGTCGAAGCGGTGCTCGGCGCCGTCGGCCGCACTCTCAACCGCCTGCCCGCACCCGCCGCCCTCCAATCCCGATGAGCCGACTCCCTTTCATCGCCGGCAACTGGAAGATGTTCCTCACGCGGCGCAAGGCGTCCGCGCTGGCGCGCCAGGTCGCCGATGCGCACGCCAACGCGGCGCACTGCCGCGTCGCCCTCTTCCCGGCCTTCGTGCACTTGGACATCGTGCGCAGCCGCTTGCGCGAGAGCGGCGTGCTGCTGGGCGCGCAGAACTGCCATCCGGCCGCCGAGGGCGCCTTCACCGGCGAAGTCTCCGTGCCCATGCTGAAGGACGCCGGCGTGGACGTGGTGCTGATCGGCCACTCCGAGCGCCGTCACGTGATGGGGGAAGTGGACGCTTTCCTGGCCGACAAGCTCCAAGCCGTCCTCGAAAGCGGCCTCCAGGCCATGTTCTGCATCGGCGAGACCTTGGCTGAGCGCGAATCCGGTGCAACCTTCGCGGTCCTGGCCCGTCAACTGGAGGCGCTGCGCCGGGTCAAGCCGGAGCAGGCACCGCACCTTTCCCTGGCCTATGAGCCCGTCTGGGCCATTGGCACCGGGAAAACCGCCACCGCCGAGCAGGCCCAGGCCGCCCAGGCCGAATGCCGGCGGCTGGCGTCGGGTATCCTGGGCGGCCCGGCTGGCGCAGCCCTCCCCATCCTTTACGGGGGGAGCGTGAAGCCCGCCAATGCCTCCTCCCTGCTGGCCCAGCCCGATCTGGACGGCCTCCTGGTGGGCGGCGCCTCGCTCCGCGCCCAGGACTTCCTGCCGATCCTGGCTGCGGCGCCTTCCCGTTGAACGATGCTGACCTTCCTCCTCTACACCCTCTTCTTCCTCTCCTCCGTTTTCCTGGTGCTGATCATTCTGCTCCAGGAGGGCAAGGGGGGCGGCATCGCCGACGCCTTCGGCGGCGCGGGCGCCCAGACCTTCGGCGTGCGGGCCGGCGGCGTGAACAAGGTCACCATGATCCTGTTCGCCATCTTCCTGCTCTGCGCGGTCCTGCTGAACCTCTTCGGCAACGACTCGAAC
>CAYVPL010000045.1:0-13562 GCA_964453755.1 uncultured Planctomycetales bacterium | reverse complement strand
CGTGCGGCACGTTGTCCAGCACCAGCCGGCCGATGGCCACCGAGCGCAGCCGTTCGGCGGCGCTGGGGAACGGGAGGTGGGAGAGTTCGGTGTTGGCCGGGTGGAAGGCCAGCGGAATGAAAGTCTGGAAGCCGCCGGTCTCGTCTTGCAGCGCGCGCAGCTGCAACAGGTGG
This sequence comes from uncultured Planctomycetales bacterium, assembly GCA_964453755.1. Lineage (GTDB taxonomy): Bacteria > Planctomycetota > UBA1135 > UBA1135 > UBA1135 > JAQBVK01. Next base: position 13,389 of record CAYVPL010000045.1, on the reverse strand, counting down.
TCCACGCGCTCCTCGAGCGTCTCGGTCATGCCGTAGAGCATCGTGCAGTTGGTCTTGAAGCCGAAGCGGTGGATGCCGCGCGCCAGTTCCATCCAGCGCTCGGCGCCCATCTTCTTGGGATAGAGCTGCTGGCGCACGCGCTCGCTGAAGACTTCGGCGCCGCCGCCCGGCATGGAGTCGAGGCCGGCTTCCTTAAGGTCGGCCAGCACTTCCGCCACCGGCTTGTTGGCGGTCTTGACGATCTGATCCACCTCGACCATGGTGAAGGCCTTCACCAGGATGTCGGGCCGGGCCGCTTTGGCCGCGCGGCAGATGTCCAGGTAGTACTCGTAGGGCAGCGCGGGCCACACCCCGGCCACCATGTGCACTTCGGTGGCCTCGGGATTCGCGGCCTTCAATTGATCGTGGATCTGCTCGGGGGTGAGGCAGTAGGCGCCGTCGTCCTTCGGCCGGCGCTGGAAGGCGCAGAACGAGCAGAATTTGTTACACCAGTTGGTGTAGTTGATGTGGATGTTGACGTTGTAGAACGCGTCCTGGCCCCAGCGCCGCTCGCGCACCTCCTGCGCCAGCATGCCGATCAGGGCCAGATCGTCGCTGCGATACAGCGCGAGGGCGTCTTGCGCCGACAGGCGCTCGCCGCGGCGAACCCGCTCCGGAATGCCGGCCAGGCCGCTGCGCGCCGCGCGCGCCTCGAGGGTGCCGAGCGCGAGTTCCATCGCAGGAATCCTAGCCGCGCGCCGCGGCCAGCCGACCGCTAGAATCCACGACGAAGATGGAATTGAACTTGCAGGAGACGGCGCGGAAACTCGGCGTTTCTGCCGAGACGGTGCGGCGCTGGGCCCGTCAGGGCCGGTTGGGCGTCCTGCAGCCGAGCGGCGATTTTCAGGTCGGAATCGAAGAGCTGCGGACCTGGGCGCGGGAGCAGGGTCTGCGGCTGCAGGAGACGGGCGCTGCCGGCGCGACGCGCGCCGCCGCCCTGCCGCCGGTCAGCGCCGCCCTCGAGCGGGGCGGAATCCGGCACGGCCTCGCCGGCGCCACGCCGCACGAGGTGCTGCGCGCCCTGGTGGACGCCGCGCCGCTGCCGGCGGCGGCGAATCGCGCCGCTCTGCTCGACCAATTGCTGGCGCGCGAGGCGATGGCCTCCACGGGGCTTGGCTCCGGCGTCGCGCTGCCGCACCCGCGCACGCCTTCGGCCGACTTCGTGTCGGAGCCTCTGGTCTTTCTGGCCACGCTGGCGCAGCCGGTGGATTGGCGCGCGCTGGATGGAGGACCGGTGCGCAGCGTGATCCTGCTGCTGAGCCCGAGTCCGCAGCAGCATCTGCAGGCGCTGTCGCGTCTCGCCTTCCTGCTGCGCGAACCGCGCTTTCTCGCCGCGCTCGAACAGCGAGCCGCGGCCGATGAGATTCGCGCACTTGCGGCGCAGCTCGAGCCGCCGGCATGAAGGAATCCGCGCTCTTCCGCGCGCCCGGCTCGCGCACCGAGCCTTGGGTGCTGGCCGGACTGGCCGTGGCGGTGGGCGCGGCGGCTTCGGTGCTGGCGGTGCTGCTGCGCGGCGGCGTGCACGAGTTGTTCGCGCTGCTGTCCGACTTCCGCGCCTCGTGGTGGGCGCCCTTCCTGCCTGCGGCGGGCGCGCTGCTGGGCGTGTGGATCGTGCGGCTGCTGTTCCGCGAGCCGGCGGGCGACGGCGTGTCCGCCGTGCTCGAAGCGGTGTCGCGCCGAGGCGGTGCCATGCGGCCGCGCTCGATTTTCAGCCGCATGTTCGGCAGCATGGTGAACGTCGCGAGCGGCGGCTCGGCGGGCCTCGAAGGTCCGACGGTGTTCAGCTCGGCGGCAGTGGGCAGCGCGCTGGGCTCGCTGGTGCGCGTCGGCGAGCAGCAGCGCGTGATCCTGCTGGCCTGCGGCGTGGCCGGCGGCATCGGCGCGATCTTCAACGCGCCGCTGACCGGCATGATCTTCGCAATGGAAGTGGTGCTGGCCGAATGGACGCTCGGCGCGGTGCTGCCGATCGCCATCAGCGCCACCGTGGCGACGGAAATCGGCCGCCTGGTGTTCGGGCGCGACGGCGCCTTCACTCTGCCCGGGGAGATGGTGTGGCATTCGGCCGACCTCGCCGCCTGTTCCGTGCTGGGCGCCGGCGCCGGACTGTTGTCGGTCGTGATGGTGGGGTTGATCGTGGGCCTCGAGGGCATCGTGCGGCGCGCGCAAGCCACGCGCTGGCTCGGCTGGCCGGGCGCGACGGCGATGCTGGGGGGCCTGCTGGTCGGCGTGATCGGGATTGCCCAACCGGGCGCGATCGGCGAAGGCTACGAGACCGTCAACCTCGCATTGTCAGGCGGGCTGGGCGACGGCCTGCTGGCGATCGCGGTGCTGGGAGCCGCCAAGACCCTCGCCACGACTTTGACGATCGGCAGCGGCGCGCCCGGCGGCATTTTCGCGCCTTCGCTGGTGCTGGGGTCGGCGCTGGGCGCGATGTTCGGCGTGGCGCTGCACGCTCTTCTGCCGAACGCCGGCTTCGCGCCGCCGGCATTCTTTGCGCTCGCGGCCATGGCGGGATTCGTGTCGGGCATCATGCAGGCGCCCTTCACCGGCATCCTGCTGGCTCTGGAGACCACCGAAGGCTGGGGCGGCACGCTGCCGCTCATTCTCGTCGCGGTTTTGTCAACTCTGGTCTCGCGCACGTTCCTGCGCCACTCGTACTACAGCTGGGAACTGGCCGCGCGCGGCGCGCTGCTGCGGCCCGGCACCGACCGGCGCATTCTCGCCGACCTGCGCGCCAGCGAGCTGCTGGATCCGCACGCTCCGCGCATCGAGGCGGGGCGCACGCTGGAGGATCTGGCGCGCATGCTGCCGGCCACGGCGCACAGCCAGTTCGGCGTGGTGGACGGCGCCGGGCGGCTGCTCGGCATGATTGACGTCACCAGCCTGCGCGGCATCATCTTTGACGAAATGCTGCGGCGCATGACGCCGGTGGACACCGTGATGGACGCCCGAGTGCCGCGCGTGGCGGCGGACGAAGACGCGCTCACCGTGATGGGGCGCTTCGAGACCAGCGGCGCCTGGGTGCTGCCGGTGGTGGACGCGGAGGGCCGCTTCCTCGGCACGCTCAGCAAGCCGACGCTCTTCGACCGCTACCGCAGCGAGCTGATGTTCCACACCGCGGAGAAGCAGGGCTGATGGACCGGCGGCGCTGGCGGACGCTTGCGCGCGACTTCGATCGCGACGTGACGGACACGCCGCGCAACGACGCCGCGGGAGTGATTCGCCAGGCAGTCACGGAGGCCGCCGGCCGGCGCCGCGACCGCGTGCTGGTGGATCTGGGCTGCGGACCCGCGACGCTGATCCGCCGCCACGCCGGGCTCTTCGCGCGCGCGGTGGGCGTGGACTTCGCCGATCCCGTGCTGGAACTGGCGCGGCGCCGCTGCCGCGCGCACGCGCACGCGGAATTTCTGTGCGCCGACGCCGCCGGCGCCGGCCGACGCCTGCCAGGCGCCGCCGACGTGCTGGCCTGCATGAACGTCGTGACTTCCGCCAGCGCGCGCAAGCGCGAAGCCATCGGCCGCGCGCTGGCGGCGGTGGCGCGGCCGGGCGCGAGCCTCTTGCTGGTGCTGCCGGCGCGCGAATCCATCGAGCACGTCGCGGCCGCAGCGCGCGCGCGCGGGATGAAGGCGCTGCAGCCCTCGCGGGCGGGCATCGTGCGCCGCGCCGGCGATCCGCAGAAATTCTGGGCGGCCGCTGAAATCGCCGAGGCCCTGGCGCGCTGGGGCTTCGTGCCGCAGGACCTGCGCAAGGTGCGCGTGCCGTGGAGCGACGAAGGCCAGGACGCGCGCGACTTCCGCGGCCTGCCCGGCCCGTGGGATTGGCTGGCGGTGGCGCGGCGTCAGGGCAGCGCGACTTCCAAGTCGCCGCCGCCCTCCGGCACGCGCAGATCGAGCGTGCCGATCAAGTTGCGGTCCAAGTCTTCGACGCGCAGCAGGTAGGCGCCCGGAGCAAGAGACAAATTCCAGTCGCCGTATCTCGACTGGAAGGAGGGCGCCAACAGCAATCCGGCCGAATCCATCAACCAGAGCAGTCGCGCCTGATTCTCCGGCAGACGCCACAGCAGGCGGACGCCGACTCCTGGCGTGAGCCGGATCTCCCGCTCTTCGGTCTCAGCGCTGCCCCGCTCCCACACGGCCGCCTGCAGGCCGTAAGGTCCACCGCCCAGGATGAGTTGATGTCGCTCGGTGCTCGCCTGCAGGGAAATCAATCCCGCATCGTCGGTGAAGGAATGCGCGCGCTGGGGATCTTCCGGACTTTGCCAGGCTCCCGTCGGGAAAATCATGATGGGGAATCGAGGACACGGGTTGCCCTGGGGATCCAGAACACGACCTCGAATCGCCCCGGTGCGGCTCAGTCCGATCTCACCCAGATCAAGAGTCTCTCCCGGGCGAAGGGTCAGATCGCGATAGGTTGAGCCGTATCCCGCGCAGAAGATTTCCAAATCCATCCTGCCGGGAATTTGATGCTCGAAGCGGATTCTTCCCGCATCGTCCACAGGCTTTCCACTGCTGCCCATCCACTGCGGGGTCAAGGCCACTTTGGCCAACGGAAGTGGCGCTCTCGAAATGGCGTCCACGGCCTGCAACGTCACGATGCTCAGACGCGTCGCCAACTCTTGCTCATTCACGATAATCGTCAATCGATCCTCGCCAGCTCGAAGTGGCGCGGAGCCCAGGAGTAGGCTGCCAAGCCAGGCTGCGGCGTGTAGAGGCGGCTCGCTCGCAACGTCGAGTGCGCCGTCCCATCCGGCGGGGATCCCCGCCGCTTGATCGTTGGCGACGAATACGCCTAGTTCGCTGCGGAATGGGGGGTAGTCTCGTGCGGCGAGGTCACTCGTCGGAAGATTGATCAACACTGCAAAGAGTGGGCGGAATTCGCGCGAAGTGCCGGAGGTCGATCGCGCCAACCAGTCCACGAGCCGCTCACCCGCCTCAGTTTCGACGCGTACCAGCACTCGCCAAGCACGCTCCAATCGAAAAGTCTGTCTCTGCAAGCCTGGGGAAGCCCTCAGCCGGACCGGACCGCGCATTGCGGCAAAGCCGGTGGCCTGGACTTCGAGTTCGTAGTCCCCGGGCAGCCGGTCGAGCAGCAGGAAGGTCGACTGCCCGGGGCCAAGCGTGATCTGCTCCGAGTCCCCATTCTCGTTGTGGATCTGGACCCAGGGCTGAATGATCGGAGCGCCGTTCTCATCGACGACTGAGCCGATCAGGCAGACTCGTCCGTCCGATCGCGGAGCGGGCGGGTGAGGCGCTTTCGCTGAAGGGGCAGGCTCCGGTGCTGGCACTGACTCGCCGCGAAGCATCCGTGCTGGGTCAGGCGCGGGGGCATCAGGCGAAGCCACGGGCGCTGCTGCAGGCGGTCCTGCGTCTTGGCGCTGCAGCAACTCCGAATCGGGTTCGGGGCGCAACCACCACAGGGCGAGGAGCAATGCTGCAGCCTCAGTGCCGCACAGGATCTTCCATCCGTTCATTGCAGGCGCACCTCCACGGTGTGCATCGAGGATTCCTCGCTCACTGTGAAACTACCCTGACCTTGAACGTCTCCAGCCGGTCCTGTGATCAACCATGCATGCTCACCCGGTGCAAGTGACACGGACGTCGGCAGCCGGCTCAGGGCCCAACCGCCGGCAGGTGCGACTCCGTTCACCAGAAGCCAAAAGAAGCGGAGTTGGTAATCCTCTTCGGTGTGCACGAGGCGAATCGGCTGTCCTGCTGGCAGGCGAAATACTAACTCGTTCGATTCACTGTTCACCTGCCAGATCCCGGCACCAAGGCCGCTTCCATCTGGGGCAAGGATCGCCAGTTGGCGAGCACCGGCGGTGGCGGTCCAAGCAATGCCGCCTTCCGCGTCGCTGGTCAGGTTTGACACCGTCCGGTTGGCGATCAGGGGTTCCACCGGATTCCACAGAAAGGCTTTTGCGCCCGCTACCGCCATGCCGCCATTGTCGATCACTTTGCCGCGGTGTTGGTATGCCGGCTCCATGCGCACGTCACCCAGGTCGAGATGCTCTCCGGGTTGCAGCAGAACAGAGCGCTGCATGGTCAAGCCATCGCGCGTGCTTGCCAGGATTCCGAACGAGCCGGGAGGCAGCCCGTCCAAGCCGTAGATTCCGGTGCCGTCCGTGCACCGCAGGATTGGGCCGCGGCTGCCCATGAGCAGGTTCACGAGAAGATCGGAGCGCGGCTGTCCGTCCGGGCCAATCAAGCGCAAGCTCACCGATCCTAGCAGCGCTTCGATTTGCGCCAGATCGACGATACATCTGAGTTGATCCACGTTGCTCTCAAGCGCGAGACTGCTGAGCGGTTGATTGCGCAACATGACGTACAGCATCAGCGGCGGACGCACGTTCAGTGATAGCCAGCCGTCGGCATCGTCAGGCGAGTTGTAGAACCCCTGTGCGCTCCGCCAACGCGCCTCGGCGCTCGAGAAGAAGTCGAATGTCGAGAGCGGTAGTTGCGGAGGTCCGTCGCCGGAGGTCGCGTACAAATAGGGCATCGCGTTGCTGAGCCCGTGCGTCGGCCAGCGCTCCTGGATTGCCTCTGACAACCTCCGTCCATCCGGAGTCACGAACCGGACAGCGATCCGTGCCGACGGTTCGAGTATGACCAAGTGTTCTTGCTCCAAAGGGCTAGGGGGCAGCAAGAGGCGTTCGATCGATTCGAGATAGCCCTCCGCCCTGATGCGCAGCTCAAATGCGCGGGGCTGCAAATCCACGAAGCCGGCGGCGCCGCCTGGCGCGTAGATCCCTTGCGCTGCCAGATCCTCCTGGCGAAGGGTCATGAAGCAAGAAACTGGTTCGCCGGCTGCATTCTGCGCCCGCACGAGCAGGGCCAGGACGCCGATAGGCTCCATGCCAGGACTGGCAGTCTGACGTTCAGGCGGAGGCGGCTGGTTCGGACTCGGCGCAGACGCGGCGATGACGTGCTGCGTCTCCATCAGTGCCGTAGAGCCATCATCGCCGGTACGGCTCGGCTCGTGAAGCAGGATCACCAAGCCCAGCGCGAGAGCTAGAACCAGAGCGAGAACCTTCCAGGGGTCGCGCAACGAGGCGATTCTAGTCGTAGGATTGCCGCGAGTTTCCATGGGTCTCGTTCTGCTCGCCGCGCTGACCGCCTGGGGCATTCTGCTCGCTGCGTTGGAGCGGCGCTTGCCTCTGCGGCCGCGGACGCAGCCCTTCGGCGTGCGGTTTCGCACGAATTTTCTGCTGGCGCTGACGCAGTTGGCTGCGGCGAGCCTGGTGGTGGTGCCGGCCGCGGCCTGGCTGCGCGGAGCGCTGGACGCGGAAGGCTGGGGCCTGATGCCGGCGCTCGACCTCGGGCCGGCCGCGGCGATGGTCGGCGGCGTCCTGCTGCTCGACTGCAGCTTCTATCTCTGGCATCGCGCGAACCATCGCCTGCCCTTCCTCTGGCGCTTCCATCGCGTGCACCACTCCGATCCGGACCTGGACGTGACCACCGCGCTGCGCTTTCACGCCGGCGAGATCTTGTTGTCAACGGGTCTGCGCATCCTGCAACTGTTGCTGCTCGGCGTCCCGGACGCCGTTTTCCTGGGCTACGGCCTGGCCTTCCAGTCCGCCGTGCTCTTCCATCACGCCAATCTGCGCCTGCCGCCGCGCCTCGACCGCGCGTTGTCCTGGCTGATCGTCACGCCGCGCCTGCACGGCGTACATCACTCGCAGGTGCGCGCCGAGACCGATTCCAATTTCGCGGTGCTCACCAGTTTGTGGGATCGGCTGGGCGGAACGCTGCGCCGCGCCGCCGACGACCGCGCTGTGCGCATCGGCCTCGAGGAATTCCCGGCCGACCCCTGCAATCGTCCGGCGCGCGCGCTGGCGCTGCCTTGGCAGACGAGTCCGAAGACTTAAGAATTTCTCTCCAGCCCCTCGATCCACTTTCGCACGAGTTCGATCGCCTGCTCGTCGGCGATCACAGAGCCCAGCGGCGGCATCTGCGTGGAGGGACGGCGCGACTTCATGCGGTGGAGCAGGGCGCTGTGCGTCGGCGCGCCAGGCGCCACGATGCGCGATTCCTCCGCCGGGATGCCCGGCACCAGGAAGCGGCCTGGAAAACCCGCGGCCGTCGCCCGCGCCGGCTCGGGCGCCGCCGCTGCGCCGCCCGCGTCGTGCAGCAGTCCGAATCCCAGGCGCGCCAGCGGGCCGCGCTGGTTGTGACAGGCGCCGCAGTTCGCCGACAGATAGCCCTGCGCGGCGCGCGCCACCGGATCCTGCTCGCGGATGCGCGGCGGATTCAGCTTCAAATCCGGCCGCGGCGGCTGCAGCCGATGCTCGTCCACCAGAGCGCTCAGCGTGAGATCGCCCGCCTGCAGAGCCTCGGCGTGCGGCGCCAACGGATCGCGGTCGTCTGACAGTTGCAGCGCGCCGAATCCCAGCACGGCGGACGGCGCAGACAGATGGCAAGATCCGCAGTCGGCGACGCCGGGAATCGAATGCCGCTTGCCCGGCGCGATCTCGTAAGCGTTGGGAATGCCCTGCTCCGGCGCCAGCAGCGCGTCGCTCTGATCCTCCTGCCACACGTAGCTGGCGAAGGTCCACGCGCCCTCCGCGCCCGCGACCAGCATCCGCGTTTCGACCTTGCGCCCCTTCCAGGAAAACTCCTTCCACAGAATCGTGCCGGCGGGGAAGCGCCAGGCGTCGAGGTCGCTGACGTCGATGGTCTTCCCCTCCGGCAGCCGAATCCAGCGCTCCTTGTCCGCGCCGTCGGTCCACAGCGGATACTGCGGAGTGAAGGGGCGATTGCGCGGATCCACCGTCCCGTCGGCGAGATAGAGCCCGGTCTCGGACAAGCGCTGCGGCGCCGGCGCCGCGGGCCCGCGGGCCGCGGCCGCCCCGTCCGCCGACGCGCCTGGCGCCCACGCGAATGCGGTGACCGCCGCCAGCGCCAGAGTGGCGCCCGCCTTGCGCGCCCGGTTGTGGATCACTGCGCCTCCGGCGGATCGATCGGCAGCGGCACGCGATTCTGGATCGGCGGCAGCGACTGCAGATAGGCGAAGACCGCGCGCAGATCGTCGTCGCTCGCGTTGCGGTACATCGGCCAAGGCATCGGCGGCAGGATCGGCCGACCTTGGCCCTCGTGCTTGCCAGTGCGAATCGCGGCGATGAACGTCTCCTCGGTCCACTTGCCGAGCCCAGTTTCATCGTCCGGAGTCAAGTTGGCGGCGAAGCTCACGCCCCACGGTCCGGCGAATGCCGTGTTGGTGCCGGAGCCAGCCCACACCCACGGGCCTGCGCCCAGCGCGGGCGCCTTCGCGATGATTTCCGATTGCGGATGCCCGGAGAGTTGCCGAGCCATGTCCGGCTCCGGTCCGCGCTCCGTCATGGTCCACGGCGTGTGGCAGTCGTTGCAGCCCATGATCTTCACCAGATAGGAGCCGCGCGCGACATCGCCGCCGGCGGGCGAGGCCGAGGCGCCGTCCGTTTGGAAGGCGAGCGCCGCAGCGCCCGCGCCGAGCGTGGCGATCGTCAGGAGAGTCTTCGAGTTCATCTTCGTTTCCTCGTGTCAGATGGGGAGCCGGCCGCGGGAGTGCGTCCGTCGCTGGGGAAACTAACGGCCGAACGGGGATCTGCGATCCTGAATGATCGCTAGACAATTCCTAAGAAAACCCTAAGATCCGCGGAATCGCCGCTTGGCCACGGAATCCCGCATCTCCGACGAGTTGGCGGAGTTTCTCAGCTCCGGACTCTCCATCGTCGTCGCCACCCGCGACGCCGCGCTGCAACCCGACGGCGTGGCGGCCTGCGCCGCGCGCGTGCACGAAGACCGGGCGCGCCTGACGGTCTGGTTCTACGAAGAGGCGGCCGCCGAGATGCTGCGCAATCTGCGGCAGCATCCGGAGATCGCGATCGACTTCGACCTGCCCACCAGCCATCGCGCTTGCCAGGTGAAGGGAACGTTCGTCGGCTCGCGCCCGGCGCGGGAGGACGAGCGCGCCGAAGTCGATCGCCAGCTGGACGCCTTCGCCGACGACTTGGAGAAGATCGGCATTCCGGCGGCCGCGTTCGCCGGATGGAAGTCCTGGCCCTGCACCGCATTCGAGATCCGCGTCACGGAACTCTTCGAGCAGACGCCGGGACCGGGCGCGGGGGAGCCGCTGCCGTGATCCAGCTCGAGAGTCTTGCACCTTGCTTCCAGGGCCTGATCCCGGCCTGGCTCTGCACCTGCTCGAAGGCCGGCATCCCGAACGCGGCCATCATCAGCCACGTGGACTACGTGGACGCGCGCCACGTCGCGCTTTCCTTCCAGTTCTTCAACAAGAGCAAGCGCAACGTCGCCGAGAATCCGCGCGCGATGGTCCGGCTGCTCGATCCGGACACGCTGCAGGTCTACAAGTTGCGCCTGCGCTTCGTGCGCACCGAAACCTCCGGACCGCTCTTCGAATCCATGCGCTTGCGCATCGAGGCGATCGCCTCGTACAGCGGGTTGAAGGGCATCTTCAACTTGCTGGGTGCCGACGTCTACGAGGTGCTGGGCGTGGAGCCCGTGAGTTACGAGGCGGGACTGGCCGCGGCGGCCCCCGGCGCGCGGCCTGCGGCGTCCGAAGGTCTGCCTTTCACCATGAAGGCCTTGCAGGCCCTCGCCGAGCGCATCCAGCAATCGCCCACGCTCGATTGCCTGCTCGACGCCATTCTCGAAACTCTGGAGCAGCTCTTCGGCTTCCGCCACTCCATGATCCTGCTCGCCTCCGAGCAGCCGGATCGGCTGGAAACCATCGCGAGCCGCGGCTACCCGGAAGGCGGCGCGGGCTCCGAGGTCGGCTTCGGCGAGGGCATCATCGGCATGGTCGCCGAGGCCCGCAAACCGATCCGCATTTCCGGCATGCTGCGGCAGCTGCTCTACGCCGATGCGGTGGCCAAGCGGGCGCAGGCGCGCGGACTCTGCCCCGAGAACCGGCGCATTCCGCTGCCCGGATTGGCCCATCCGGAAAGCCAGCTCGGCATTCCTCTGCTGGTGCGCGACGAATTGCTGGGCGTGCTGTGCGTCGAGGCCGATCGTTCGTACCGCTTTCACGAGGAAGACCGCGCCTACCTGGAGGTGCTCGGCGGCTATCTCGCGATCGCCATTCAGAACGCGCAATTGCGCGAGCGCGCCGACGATGCCGATCCGCTGCCGCCGCGCCCGCACCGCGAGAACGCGGCGCCTGCCGCCGCCCGGCGCGCGCGGATCGTCGTCGAATATTTCCGCGGCGACGAGTGCGTGCTGGTGGACGGCGAGTATCTCATTCGCAGCCTGCCGGCGCGGATCTTGTGGAAGATCCTGCGCGAGCGCCAGGCCGGCGAAGGGGATGAGTTCACCAACCGGCGTCTGCGACTTGACAAAGGCCTGCAGTTGCCGCCGGTGAAGGACAATCTGGAAAGTCGCCTGATCCTGCTGCGGCGGCGGCTGGAGGAGCGCTGCCCCGAGATCCGGCTGGTGCAATCGGGCCGCGGGCGCTTCCGGCTGGAACTGGGCGCCGAGGTCGAACTGGTCGAGCGGCCCTGAACGACGGCTCCTGCGGCCTTATTCGTGCCGCAGAGCCTCGACCGGATCCAAACTGGCGGCGCGCCAGGCGGGATACAGACCGAAGATCAAACCCGTCGCCACCGAGATGCCGAAGGCCAGCAGCGGCGCGGCCGGCGTCACGATCGTGCGCATGTCGGCGTAGCGCTCGACCATCACCGGAATCAGCAGGCCCAGCGCGATGCCGGCCAGGCCGCCGCCGACCGCCAGCACCACGCACTCGACCAGGAACTGCATCATCACGTGGCGCTTCTTCGCGCCCAACGCGCGGCGGATGCCGATCTCGCGCGTGCGTTCCGTGACGGTGGCCAGCATCACGTTCATGATGCCGATGCCGCCCACCAGCAGCGAAATCCCGGCGATGCTGCCCAGCACGATGCTGAAAATGCGCTTGGTCTCCTCGGCCTTGGCCAGGAGCTCCAGCGGCACGACCAGCTCGTAATCCTTCTGCGTGTGGTTGCGCGCCAACATCTCGCGCGCCGCCGCCGCCGCCACCGGCACGTTCTCCGGCGTGTCCACTTCCAGCACGATCTCGTGCAGCTCCACCTGCTCCATCTCGCGCGAGCCGGCGCGGATCTTGACCTGCATCTCGCCGAACCAGCGCGATCCGGTGGACAGCGGAATCAGCACCTCGCCGGTGACCTCGATGCCCGGCTGCCCGGGATCGCTGCCCAGCGGCACTCGCGGCAGCATCACGCCCACCACGCGGAAGTAATCGGCGCCGATCTTCAGATTCTTGTCCAGCAGCGATTCGAAAGGCGACAACCAGCGCGCCACTTCGTAGCCGACCACGCAGACGTTGGCGGTCGCCGCTTCGTCGGCGGCGCTGAGGAAGCGGCCCTCGGACAGGATCCGGCCCGTGACCTCGATCCACTCGGGGATCGTGGCCAGCACGCGCGGGTTGCCGGCGCGCTCGCCGAGGCGCACTTCCTGTTGCAGTTGCTTCACCGGCACGGCGCGCGTGACCCAGGGGAAGGAATCCTCGCACCGCTTGAGGTCGGCGCGCGTCAGGCCGTAGACCATGACGCGCGTGGTCTGCGCGCTGGCGACGTCGTCCGGCGGCTTGACGCCGCGCAGGATCACGTTCTGCGAACCCAGTTCGCGGATCTGCTGCTGCGCTTCCTCGCTGGCGCCCTCGCCGATGGCGAGCATGGCAATCACGCTGCTGACGCCGAACAGCACGCCGAGCGTGGTCAGAAGCGCGCGCAGCTTGTGCAGCAGCAGGCTCTTGAAGCCCAGCCGCACCGTCCGCATGAAGGCGGCGAAGTTCACCGTTTGGCGCCCTCGGTGATGCGGTCCACGCGCCCGTCCTTGAGGTGCATGGTCTTTTGCGCGCGCGCGCCCACGGTGGGCTCGTGCGTGACCAGCAGAATCGTTTTGCCCAGGGAATGCAGTTCGTCGAACAGGCCGAGAATCTCGCGGGCAGTGTTCGAATCGAGGTTGCCCGTGGCTTCGTCCGCGAGCAGGATGGGAGGATCGTTAATCAGGGCGCGCGCGATCGCCACGCGCTGCTGCTGGCCGCCGGACAACTCGGTGGGGCGGTGGTCGAAGCGGCCGCCCAGGCCGATGCGCTCGGCCAGCATGCGCGCGCGGTCCTCGGCGCCCGGCGGCTGCACGTCGCGATAGAACACCGGCACGAGAATGTTTTCCAGCACGTTCAACTGCGGAATCAGGTTGAAGGACTGGAACACGAAGCCGATGCGGGTGCCGCGAAGTTCGCTGAGGCCGTCGTCGTCCAGATCGGCCACGTCGGTGCCGTCCACGATGTAGTTGCCGGAACTCGGGCGATCGATGCAGCCGAGGAATTTCGCATCGCCAGCTATTGGGACATGCTGCC
>CAYVPL010000044.1:0-13569 GCA_964453755.1 uncultured Planctomycetales bacterium | reverse complement strand
CGCGCCGCGCCCGCGAGGTACAGAATCGTCGGGTGGAACTGCACGAACTCCAGATCCTGCAGCTCGGCGCCGGCGCGCAGCGCCAGGGCCAGGCCGTCGGCGGTGGCGGACTGCGGATTGGTGGTCTCGCGGAAGATCTGCCCCCCCCCGCCGGTGGCGAGCAGCACCGCATCGGCCTCGAAGACCACGGGCTCCCAGGGGGCGCTCGGCTCGGCGCGCGCGAGGGCGGCCAGGCCGCACACGTCGCCCTCGGCGTCGCGCAGCAGCTCCACGCCGAAGGCGTGCTCGTAGACGTCGATCTGCGGATGGCGGCGCGCGTGCTGCGTGAGCGCGCGCTGCAGTTCGCGGCCGGTGGCGGTGCCGCCGGCGTGCAGGATGCGCGCGGCGCGGTGGCCGCCTTCCTGGCCGAGCGCCAGCTTGCCGTCCGGCTCGTGGTCGAACTGCATGCCGATCCGCTGCAGCCACTCCATGGCGGCCGGCGCGGCGGCGGTGATGGACTGCACCATCCCGGCCTCGTTGAGGCCGTAGCCGGCGCGCAGGGTGTCGGCGGCGTGCAGTTCGGGATGGTCGTCGGCGCCGACCGCGGCCGCGATCCCCCCTTGCGCCCAGTGGGTGTTGGTGTCCGTGAGGCGGCCCTTGCTCAGCAGCATCACGTGGGCGCCGGATTCGGCGGCGGCGATGGCCGCGCTGAGGCCCGCAGCGCCGCTGCCGACCACCAGGAGGTCGCAGCGATAGGCCGGCAGGCGCCGCAGGGCGTGGGGCATCCTGGCCAGCGGCGAGGCAAGGGGAGGCCCGAGGTGGGAATTCATCCAGATGGGGGCGCGCGGCCTGGGGGCATTCTAGGACAGCGGCAGGGCTTGGATATGCGACATTCTACTTAAGTCCTTACAAATAAACGCTTTACATCCGAATCGGCGGCAAAAGTAGGCCTTCGCGGTATTTTCCCGAAAAATCCGAAAATGTTAGGTCTTTGTTCGCCGATGGAAGTGGTGTAGGCTTTTGTTCGCCTTCCAGAAACCACCTCACCATGCGCAGCAACGACCACCCCATCCGCCGCAGCGACCTCAGCGCCGCTCTCCTCGTCACCGTCATGCTCACTCTCCTGATCCTCATTTGAGAGAGACGCAGATTTGAGCGCCATGCGGCCTTTGACGCGGAAGCAGCAGGAAGTCCTCGCTGCCATCCAAGACCATCAGCTCGAGAGCGGGCTGAGCCCCACCCTCCAGGAGCTGGGCCAGCGCCTGGCCGTCAACCGGGTGACCATCTTCGGGCACGTGCAGGCGCTCCTGCAGAAGGGCTTCCTGGAGAACCTCGAACCCGGCGCCTCGCGCGGTCTGGAGCTGACCGAACGCGGCCGGGCCGTCCTGGCCCGGCGCAAGGGCGAGGAGGCCGACAACCCCACCCCGCTCCTGCCCGGCTTCCGCGCCACCGGAGCGCTGCCCGCCTCCTGGGAGCTGCCGCTGCCGCTGTGCGGGCGCATCGCGGCCGGCGCCGCCATCGAGGCCATCGAGCAGCAGGAGGAAATCAAGATGGGCGAGCTCCTGCACGTGCGCGAGGACACCTACCTGCTGGAGGTGCGCGGCGAGTCCATGATCGAGGAGCAGATCCGCAGCGGCGATTTCGTGGTCGTGCAACGCGAGCGCCGCCCGCGCGCCGGGGACATCGTGGTGGCGATTCTGGAGGACGAGACCGCCACCCTGAAGAAGTATTTTCCGCAGCCCGACGGCAGCGTGATCCTGCAGCCGGCCAACCGCGAGATGGCGCCGATGCACGTGCCGCGGTTGACGATTCGCGGGGTGGTGACGGGCGTGATCCGGCGGTTTTAGGGTTCGATCGTAAGGAGGACGGCGGCGGAGGAGGCGCTGGCGTGTCCGTTCGCTTTGAGGCTTACGGCCGCGAAGCGGAAGGTGCGGCCGATCTCCGAGACGGCGGCGCCAGGAGGAAGGGCGAGTGTGACAGAGGCAGTTCCGTTCCCGTCCAACGTTCCGCTGGCGCCACTGAAGGTGGCTGGCGGGTTGTTCCACATGCGATAGAGGAGTTGTGTCCCGACCAGCGGAATGGTGACGCCGCTGACCGTCAGCCACCGCTTGGTTCCTGGGCCCTGGTTGCCGAGAACGTTGGTGGAGGCGAGAAGGCGGTAATCAAGGCCAGCTTCAGTGCCGGGAAAGTCCAGTGTGAAGTTGATTATGCCGCCAGAGTTGGCGGAGAGAAGGCGATCACTGGCGTCGAGGTAGGGGTCGAAAGAGAAGACGTAGGCGGCACCGCTGGAGGCCACGCCGTTCACCATGAGAACATTGTCCGTGACCAGGACGTCCGTCCAGCCATCGCCATTGACATCCATCCCGCCATCCATGGCCTCGCCGAGGTGGCTGTTCGTGCCCGTGGCGCTCGTGATCGTGTGAATCAGCCTGCCATCCGCGCCAGAGTAGAAAAAGACCTTGCCTTCAAAATTTGGCCAGAACTGACTCGGGGAACCGATTGCCCAATCGGGGACTCCATCTCGGTCCATGTCACCAATCCACGCGACTTCCTCGCCGAAGCTCTCACTTGTATGCTGGGGTTCTCCATACCAGCGGTACATCAACGCCCCGGTGGCCCCCGAGAACAGATAGGCCTCTCCCTGGCTGTAGGTGCCTGCCCGGGTCGCCCCCACTAGAATTTCGTCGCATCCATCACCAGAAAGATCTGGAATAAAATCGAGTCCATCGCCGAAATAGCCATTCCCGGAAAGGTTGCTCAATCGGTAGATCATCGAGCCCGTGGCTCCATCAATGAGATCAACCGAATCTCCGGATCCCCATTCATTCCACACCAGGAGATCGAGCCTCCCATCACCATTGGCGTCACCCCCGCCGCCGAGGCCCTTTCCATAGCCATGACCCGCTGCCACACCATCAATTTGGTCAATGAGGATCCCGTCCAGGCCGGAATAATAGTATATACGCCCGATTCGGTCGTTTGCGCCGACGCCATAGAAGTAATCGGCGACCGCATAGTCAGGAATCCCGTCGTTATTCCAGTCGCCAACGCTCGAGGCATCATTGCCGTAACTTCGACTGTCCAGTGGCACTAGGACCTGATGCAGGAGTGCGCCGGAACTTCCATCGAACACACGGACTCCGACGGCTCCACGCGCGGCACCATGCGCCACCGAACCATATTCAGGAAACCCGTCTTGATTCACATCGCCGATTGTAAACACGGCCCAGCCAAAGAGTTCTCCGGTAGAACTCCCCGGATGGGCTCTCAGGATTTGGCCATTGTCTCCACTGACAACGTAAATAGCACCAACTCCAAACAGTCCCTGAACGGTTTCTTCCGTGGCGCCTGTGAGGTAATCGGAATGACCGTCCTGATTAACGTCACCCAGAAAAGCGGCGTCGTAGCCAAACCGAGATGCTGGCTGAGGGCTCAAAGCGATTTGAAGGCTAGTCCAGGATCCTCCTGGATCCTGGGCTTCGTGAATGAGCTGCAAGAGAATTGTGGCTAGCATTGGATCACTGCGCGATGTGACAGAGCTGCTCCGTACCCGTGCTGATCAGGTCTACCGAACCAGTCTTTAGGTCGGAGAACACCTTCACATAGATCGTGCTGGTTGCGGAATCCCAGAAAAATGAATTGGCAGTATTGCCCACGTCACGCAGATTACTAAGTCCATTAGGATCAAAGAACTCCGTCATAGGCCCCGAATTCACAGTGTGCGTGGAAGGCTTGGGGGATGATGTGTGCCACGGCACCGCAATGAGCACATATTTGCCCGTCTGGCTCGCAAAACGGAGGTTCAGGTCAACCACGTGCGGCCGGTTGTCCTGTGACAAGACTGCGGGGGTGCCGCTTCCGTCCAGGTAATTCAGGGCGTACTCCCGGTCCATGATCACCGTCAAGGGATACTTGTCCTGACCATCCGCCTGTTTCACTTGCTGGATTCCTCCTGCGCTGGGGTAACTATGGGACATCTTTGCCCACACCATGGGCTTTGAGGGAGTCCCTTGACCAGAGCCCGAGGTCTCAATTACCAAGCTCGCGAAATCCTGGTCTTCATCATCCACAAAGAGGACTTGCTCTGGAGTGTAGGAGTGTCCGGTTGTGATTCCAAAAGTCAACAACGGCTCGTCCAAAGGAACCAGAAAACCAGGTCCCCAGTCGCCATCGCCGTCTGTCACAGAACCATCCGCGTCGTAGAGAATCGTGTTCTTGATCATGTTGGCGCCAGCTACCGCGGCTGATGGATACCTGAATGCCACCCGATAGGGAACGTTCCAGAATGCAAGACCCTCGACCCGATTCCGTGGATCCGCCATGTATTGTGAGTCGTATACGACCTGGCTAATTGCAGCCGCAAATCGAGGAGCAGACAATCCGCCCCCATAGGCAAGGCTTGATATTTTTTCAAAATCGCCGAAACGGACTGTAATCAGCTCGATCAGGCCATCATAAAGGTCAATCCCGGTCAGGCTTCCCCAGACCAGATTGTGCTGGCGGTCACCGTCGTAGTTGATGACAGGCTGCGGAAGCGAGCGGTTCGCCTGATCTTCCCAGGCCTTGGAGGTGTCTTCAAATCCAATGTTGTCCGTTTCACCAATGGCGAGCGCATTGGAGAGTGTGATCCGGCTCAGTGTGCGCAGATCGGAGGACGGCCCGGGAATCACGTATTGAAAGCCGTCGGATGCGAAGTAGAACCCTGAGCGATTATCGGCCACCTTGATGAGATCGAGGCAGACCCTGCCGTAACTACGGAGCCAGAGGCCATACCGACGATTCTTGTAGAAGGAGCAATTCTGTAGCTGGAATTTGTCGTCCGCATACCAAGGAGTGGCACGGGCCAGAAACTCAGCGTCGGCGATCTTGTCCTGATAGAAACCGTGATGGCCGTTGGAGTGGCCGACGTTGAATGTGAATTTCGCGTCCGTTCCATCCGCCTCAAATTCCAACGTCTCATTATCTTCTCCAGGATGGTACCAGAATCCGTAATGGCTCGATCCCGCGGCGTGATTGCCGGAAATCAGGTTATTGGCGCTCTCGTACCAGAATACGGCGGGCTCAAGGTCCTGCAAGGCGGCGTAGTTTTCAGGATCAGCGGCCCGTACTCCCAATCCAAGATTCTCAGTCAGCGTGATTCCTGTGGTCGTAAAATCCTCAAGATAAAAACCGTTGCCAATGGTGTCATATCCGACGTTACCGGACACCACAATGTTCTGGGTATCGTGGATTGCCAAGAACTTGTTGAAACAATATGTAAAGCTGCTGTTCATGACCATGCTGGGATTGGTAACTGAAGTGAAGTCACCAGTCAAGTGATAGTGCAGCGGATAGCGCATCATCATTCCCTCCACCCCAAGGTTCTTGAACTGTACCCAGTCGAATCGGCCGATCGGCTGCGGCCCATCAATATCGCGCGTAAGGATGACGTGACCGTGCTCACCAGTTCCGTCGCTGTACTGGTACTCGCTGACGCCGTCCCACGTTGCGACTTGGGCGCGGATCAATACGTTGCGCGTAAGAAGGCCCACCTCTGCGAATTCGTCCATCTGCCATTCTGCACTAAGGCCGCTGTCCGGCTTGTAGGCCATCGCCGAATGGGATTTGCTGAGAACCCCGCTGAAATCCAGAACTGCGGGAGTGCTTCCTGTGGAGACCGAGCTGACATTGACAACCTGCGCCTGGCTGGCATCGAAGTCGGTGGAGGCGATGACCACATCCCCTCCAACCCAGGCGGCGAGCGCCGTGCCACTTGCCTCAACGGTGATGCTCCCGTCATTCACTGCGCCAGGTGAGGAGAGCTTGGTCCAAGACTCGCCGTAACCCTCACCAAAGGCAAGTAATTTCCCATACTCAAAAACAATCAGGCCGCCGTCGGCGGCAAGGGCATTAAAGGTAGTGGGAGATGCCGCTTGCAGTCTTGCTGCTGGGGAAGGGGTTGTCGATCCGTCGTTGTCAGGATCGTCAAGATCTGCCGCCGTAGCAGTTCCGCCGACAAACTTCACGAGCGTGAGCGTTGCCGATCTTCCAAGCGGAATCGGCGACGTACTCGTTCCCATCCGGATTTCGCATGGATTGCCCGAATCGTTCGTTCCCAGAATGATCCAGGCGGACCGTAACTCGACATCAGGCACGTTGGTCGTCGGTAAAAACACCACCTTCCCTCGAACGAACAGACCGCCGAGATTGGGAGTCGTTCCCGGGCTCATGTCCACCTGTAAAGTTGCGCCTGGCGGAATTTCCAGATAGTCACCGTCGTCGAGGTTCAAACTGGAGAGGTTGTAGATTGGCGGCAGTTGGCTGGCATCGGCTGAAGAGTTGACCAGACTCGCCAAGATGGCGATCAGGCAGGAAAACTTTGAGAGCGGGAGAGCGGGAGAGCGGGAGAGCATGGACTCAGGTACCTCCGTACCGGGTCCCTGAACCTTACCACCCAATACCAGGTGCGCAAGGACCATTCAGGGCGGCGCCTCGGCCTCCTCCCCCTCCCTGTTAGATTGGGCGGATGATCCCGCGCCTGCTGGCGGCCCTGGGAGCCGCTGCGGCCTGCGCCGCCGCTCTGGCTCTGCCGCAGGAGCCGGCCGGAGCGGCGGCGGACGCGCCTTCCTTCGAGAAGGAGGTGCTGCCCCTGCTCGACCGCTACTGCTCCTTCTGCCACGACGGGCCGGACGGGGAGGCGGAGCTGGATCTGCTGGGTTTTGTGACCGACGCCGAGGCGCTGCAGGATCCGCAGCTCTGGCAGCGCGTGAAGCTGCAGGTGGCCGGCGAAATCATGCCGCCCGCGAAGCGCAAGGAGCAGCCGAACGCGCACGAGCGCGCCACGATCCTGCGCTGGATCGAACTGAGCAGCGATCCGCGCACGGCGGCGGGGCCTGCCGTGCCGCACGCGCCGGTGCTGCGGCGCCTGAATCTGCTCGAGTACCGCAACACGGTGCGCGACCTGACCGGCGTGGACTACCCGGCGCAGGATCTCTTCCCCGCCGACGGCGTGGCGCTGGGATTTGACAATCTCGGCAGTTCCCTCACGCTCTCCGACGCCTGGATCGAAAAGTTCTTCGAGGCGGCCGAGCAGATTGCCGAGGAAGCGATCCTCGTCGAGGATCCGGCGCATCCGCCGGTGCGGCGCATCGGCGGCGACGAACTGGGCGGCAACCTCGCCGACGGCAGCGCCGGCCTGTTCGCGCAGGGCACGGTGGGCGCGCGCCTGCGATTCCCGCGCGCCGGCGAATACCTGGTGCGCTTCCAGGCCTGGGGCCAGCAGGCCGGGCCGGATCCCTGCCGCATGAAGCTCATGGTGGGCGCGCAGGATCTGGGCACCGTGGACGTCCCCGCCGAGCGCGCGGCGCCGCAGGTCTTCGAGTACCGCCTGCAGATTCCCGCCGGCCCGCAGCGCCTCAGCGCCAGTTTCGTCAACGACTACTACCAGCCGCAGGATCCGGATCCCGGACAGCGGGACCGCAATCTCTACGTGGACTGGATCGAGGTCACGGGCCCGCTCGATCCGCCGCCGCTCGGCGCGCTGCAGCGCGAGCTCTTCGCGCGCTTCGGGCCCGAGCTGGGCAAGAAGCGCGAGCGCGCGATGCTCGAGTGGCTGGCGCGCCGCGCCTGGCGCCGGCCGCCGGCCAAGGATGAGATTGAGCGCCTCGACGCGCTCTCGGCGCCGGAGGAATCCCTCGAGTCCTCGCTGCGCACCGCGCTGACCGCGCTGCTGGCCTCGCCGCACTTCCTGTTCCGGTTCGAGCTCCATCCGGCGCGCGCCGGCGGCGAGGAGGCTGCGGTGCGCGATCTCAACGCGCACGAACTCGCGTCCCGCCTCTCCTACTTCCTGTGGAGCAGCATGCCGGACGAGGAGCTGTCGGCGCTCGCCGACGACGGCCGCCTGCTGCGCCCCGAAGTCCTGACCCTGCAGGCCGAGCGCATGCTGAAGCACCCGCGCGCGCAGGCACTCGCCACTTCCTTCGCGGCGCAGTGGCTGCAGGTGCGCAACCTGGATCGCGCCGCGCCCGATCCCGAGCAGCATCCGGAATTCACGCCCAGCCTGCGCGCCGCGATGCGCGAGGAAACGCTGCGCCTCTTCGAATGGGTGCTGCGCGAGGATTTGAACGTCTGGGAGCTCCTCGAGTCCGAGCGCACCTTCCTCAACGAGGAACTGGCCGCGCACTACGGCGTCGGCGGCGTGACCGGGCCGGAATTCCGTCTGGTCTCGATGGCCGACACGCCGCGCCGCGGCGTGCTGGGCCACGCGGGCGTGCTGACCGTGACCAGCACGCCGGTGCGCACCGCCGTTGTCAAACGGGGCAAGTACGTCCTCGAGAATCTGCTGGGCCAGCCGCTGCCGCCGCCGCCGCCCGGCGTGGACAGCCTGGCGCTCGACGCAGCCGACGCCGGCCCCGTCTCCATGCGCGAGCGCCTCGCGCGCCACCGCGCCGATCCGGCCTGCGGCGTTTGTCACAGCGTGATGGATCCGCTCGGCTTCGCGCTGGAGAACTTCGGCCCGACCGGCGCGTGGCGCACCGAGGCCGAAGGCTTCCCGGTGGACGCGGCCGGCTCGCTGCCCGACGGCCGCGCCTTCACCGGACCGGTGGAGTTGATCGGCGTGCTGCGCGCCGACGGCGGCTTCCCGCGCTGCCTCACCGAGAAACTGCTGGTCTACGGCCTGGGCCGCGCCCCCGCCACCGGCGACGCCGCCGCCGTCAGCGCCATTCTGGCGGGATTGGATCCGGAGCGGCCCACCCTCTCCGGAATCGTGCTGGGTATCATCGAGTCGCCGCTCTTCCGCCAGCGCACCGTCGAGCGGCGCTGATCCCATGGCTCTCCTCCCTCACCTCTCGCGCCGCGCGCTCCTGCGCGGCATGGGCACCGCGCTGGCGCTGCCCTGGATGGAGAGCCTGCTGCCGCGCTGGACCGTGCCCGGCGGCGGCGCGGAGCCGCTGCGCCTCGTCTATCTCTACGTGCCGAACGGCGTGCACATGGCCGACTGGCGGCCGGCCGAGAGCGGCCGCGACTTCACGCTGCCCTTCATTCTCGAGCCGCTGCAGCCGCTGCGCCGGCAGGTGACGGTGATCTCCGGTCTCGTGCACGACAAGGCGCGCCCGAACGGCGACGGACCCGGCGATCACGCGCGCGCGGCCGCCGCCTTCCTCACCGGCGTGCAGCCGCTGAAGAAGGACGGGCAGGTGCGGCTCGGCATTTCCGCCGACCAGGTCGCCGCGCAGGCCATCGGGCAGCGCACGCGCTTCCGCTCGCTGGAGCTCGGCGTGGACGCCAGCGGCAACGCCGGCCAGTGCGACAGCGGCTACGCCTGCGCCTACTCCAGCAACGTCTCCTGGCAGTCGGAGACCACGCCGGCCGACAAGGAGATCAACCCGCGGCTGGTCTTCGACCGCCTGTTCCGCGGCGGCGGCGCCGACGAGGCCGGCGCGACCAGCGCCGAGCGCATCCGGCGGCGGCGCTCGGTGCTCGACTTCGTGCAGGAGGACGCGCAGCGCCTGCGCGCGCGCTTGTCCAACGCGGACAAGGCCAAGCTGGAGGAGTACTTCGGCGGCGTGCGCGAACTGGAGCGGCGCATCGAGCAGGCCGAAGAGGGCCTGGTCATGGAGGTCGGCGACGAGCTGCGGCCCGCCGGCGTGCCGCGCGAATACGGCGAGCATCTGCGCCTGCTGATGGACCTGCTGGTGCTGGCTCTCAAGACCGACAGCACGCGCATCGCCACGCTGATGTTCGCGAACGAGGGCAGCGATCGCGCCTATCGTCAACTGGAGGTGAGCGAAGGCCACCACGGCCTCTCGCACCACGGCCGCGACGCGCGCAAGCAGGAGCAGATCCGCAAGATCAACCGCTTCCACGTCGAGCAGCTGGCCTACCTGCTGCAGAAACTGGAGGACGAGCGCGCCGGCGGCGGCAGCCTGCTCGATTCCTGCATGGTGGTGTATGGCAGCGCGATCAGCGACGGCGACCGGCACAATCACGACGACCTGCCCGTGCTCCTGTGCGGCGGCGGCGGCGGGCTGCGGCCGGGCCAGCACCTGACGGTGGAGCCGACGCCGATGAACAATCTGCACCTCGCCCTTTTGGATCGGATGGACGTGCGCGTGCCGGCGCTGGGCGACGGCACCGGCCGGCTCGCGGGCATTTAAGCCCTCGCCGGCGGGGTTGCCGCGCGGGCGGCCGTTTCATGCGCAGTCGGGAGATTTCACCGGCTATACTTCAGCGTCGTGCTGGCCCTGCTCCTGCTGCCCCTCGCCGGACCTCAAGAGCCCGCGGTTCAGGAGGAGCGGCTGCTGTTCTACGAGCGCGAGATTCGTCCGCTCCTGGAGGCGAACTGCGCCGAATGTCACGGCGCCGAAGTGCGAAAGCCCAAGGGCGGTTTGCGTCTCGACCAGCCGGAAAATTGGCTGCTCGGCGGCGCCGACGGCCCGGCGCTGGTGCCGGGAGATCCGGCGAACAGCCTGCTGATCCAGCGCATCCGCAGCGCCGACGAAGAAGAGCGGATGCCGCCGGAGAAGGCCTTGAGCGAGGCCGAGATCGCGCTGCTCGTGCAGTGGGTGCAGGACGGAGCGACGGCGCCGGCCGAGGCGCAGCCGGTGATCGAGTCCTTCGACTGGGAAGAGGCGAAGCAGTTCTGGTCCTTTCAACCGGTGTCTGACGCCGCGCCGCCCGCGGTGCGGCAGGAGATCTGGGTCGCGAATGAAGTGGACCGCTTCGTGCTGGCGCGCCTCGAAGGTGCCGGCCTGACCCCCGCGCCCGAGGCGGACCGGCCCACCTTGCTGCGCCGCGCAAGTTACGTGCTCACGGGGCTGCCGCCACAGCCGGAAGAGATCGAAGCCTTCGTCCGGGACACGGCGCCCGGCGCCTGGGATCGGGCCGTGGATCGGCTGCTGGCTTCGCCGCACTACGGCGAGCAGTGGGCGCGGCACTGGCTGGACCTTGCGCGCTACGCCGACAGCAACGGCCTGGACGAGAATCTGACGTTCGGCCACGCCTGGCGCTACCGCGATTACGTGGCGCGCGCCTTCAACCAGGACAAGCCCTACGATCGCTTCGTGATCGAGCAGATCGCCGGCGACCTGCTGCCGGACCCCGGCGAGGACGCGGCGCGCGCCGATCAATTGACGGCGCCGACCTTTCTGGCTCTGGGTCCGAAGATGCTGGCCGAGCAAGACAAGGAGAAGTTGGTCTACGACACCGTGGACGAGCAGATCGACGTCTGGTCGCGCACCTTCCTTGGCCTGACCGTGAGCTGCGCGCGCTGCCACGATCACAAGTTCGATCCGGTGCCGGCCGAGGACTACTACGCGGTGGCGGGGATTTTCCGCAGCGCGGATGCGTTCGCCAGCAAGGATCACGTCGCCGCGTGGGCCGAGCGCGAGATCGGCAGCGCCGAGCAGGTGCTGCGCGCGAAGGAGCACGCCGAGCGCCTGCACGCCGCCCAGGCAGCACTCGAGAGCGCCGAAGCGTCGGGCCGCGACAGCGCGGAGCTGGTGCTGCGCGATGGCGTGGCCTCCGCGCTCTTGGCCAGCCGCCGATTGTTGGAGGAGGCCGTGCTTCTGGAGGCCGGAGCTGTCGCCAACACCAATCTGACTCTCGACCCCAGCCAGTGGGGCAGCGAAGGGGAGCCGATTCTGCACACGGCCACCGGCGGCGAGCAGATCGCCGAATTCCGCGTGACCCTGCCAGCGGCTGGACGCTGGCGCCTCGAGCTCCGCTATGCCTCGGCTGATGCGCGGCCGGTGCGCCTGGAGTGGGATGGCGCCAAGCTGGCGGAGTCGGCGATGGGCGAGCCCACCGGCGGATTCTCGCTTGAGCATCAGCGTTGGAGCACGGCCGCGGAATGGGAGGCGACAGCGGGCGAGCACCTGCTGCGCCTGGAAAATGAGCCCAATTTCCCCCACCTCAGCCGCCTGCTGCTGCTGCCGGCCGATCGCGGTGAGGCCGATCCGGAACTTGGTGCGCTGTTTGCCGGACGTGACGTTCGCGCCTATGCCGCGGTCATTTCCCGTGCCGATCAACTCGATGACATGTGGGCTCCATGGCATGCCTTTCTGCAAGAGGGCGCTCCTGGCCTCGCCGCGCTGCGCGGCCAACTCGATGCGGGCTCTCTGACTCTGGACGCGGAGGCGGCGGCCATCGTGCGGGCGCCGGCGCCGGCTTCGCTTGAGGAACTGGCCGCGCGCTATCAGGTGGCTCTGGCCGCCACCTCTTCACTCCCGATTCCTCTCTCCGACGCCGACCGCGAAGAGTTGATCGCCCCTGCTGCCCAGGCGGAGCTGAATGCACGTCGGGCTGAGCTCGCCGCCGTCGAGGGGGGCGCCCCGCCGCCGCTTCCGCGCGTGATGACGGTATTTGAGTCGGCAAATCCGGCCGACCTTTCCATCCTCCATCGCGGCGATCACCTCACGCCCCGCGGCGCGCCGGTGCCGCGCGGACCCGTGCGCGCCGCCGCCTTCGCCTGCGAGATGGAGCCGATTCCGGCCGGCGCCAGCGGCCGTCTGCAGCTGGCGCGCTGGACCGCCGATCCGCGCAATCCGCTGACTGCGCGCGTGATGGTGAACCGGATCTGGCAGCATCATTTCGGCCGCGGGCTGGTCGCGTCGCCCTCCAACTTCGGCGTGCGCGGCGACGCGCCGCTGGATCCCGCGCTGCTCGACTGGCTGGCCGCGCGTTTCGTCGCCTCGGGCTGGTCGGTGAAGGAGATGCACCGCCTGTTGATGCGCTCGAGCGCCTGGCGCATGTCCAGCGCGTGGCAGGAGGATGCGGGCGCCGTGGACCCTGCGAATCAACTGCTGTGGCGCCGCGAACCGCGGCGGCTCGACGCCGAAGAGGTGCGCGACTCGCTGCTGGTGGTGTCCGGCCGGCTCGATCCGGCGCTGGGCGGCAGCCTGCTGTTGACGCAGAACCGCGAGTACGTCAACAACGACCAGTCGGCGAACCTCGTGGACTACACCGTCCCGCGCCGCAGCCTCTATCTGCCGATCGTCCGCAACGCCATCTTCGACGTTTTCGCCATCTTTGACTTCAACGATCCGAGCGTGCCGCTGGAGGCGCGCCCGCGCACGACGGTGGCGCACCAATCGCTCTTCGCCGCCAACGCGCCGCTCGTGCGCGAGTCGGCCGAGGCCTTGGCCCTGCGCGCCCGCGCCGCCGCCACGGCCAACAGCGGCTTGGCCCTGGCCGAGGCGCATTCCGCCGATCCGGCCCTGCGCGCGGCCTTCCAACTGGCCTGGCAGCGGGATCCCGTGGCCGCCGACCTCGAGCGCGCGCGCGCCTGGCTGGCCTCCGAAACCGCCGTCTGCGGCGAGGACGAAGCCTGGATCCGCTTCGCGCACGCCCTCCTGATGGCGAATCCCTTCTACTATCTGGACTGAGCCCATGAGCGCGCGCCGCATCTCCCGCCGCCGTCTGCTCGAGGCCACCGGCCTCGGCTTCGCCGGCATCGCGATGAACGGGCTGCTCGCCAGCCCAGCGCGCGCCGGCCTGCGCGGCATGCAAGAGCCGTCCGCCGCGCCGCTGCCGGGCAAGGCGCCGCACTTCCCGGCGCGCGCCAAGCGCGTGATCTTCCTGTTCATGCACGGCGGACCCTCGCAGGTGGAC